>CAYQLK010000005.1:11612-32551 GCA_964418515.1 uncultured Gammaproteobacteria bacterium
ATTTAACGGGCAACGGATGTCGACGAATAAAACCCGAATATGTGATAGGATTACGATTATGATACCGTTAGCAGCAAAAATTCGACCATCTGATTTGACAGGTTTTGTCGGGCAAGGACATCTTGTGGGGCAAGGCAAGCCGATACGGATTGCAATTGATAAAAAACATTTATTTTCCTTCGTTTTGTGGGGCCCTCCTGGAGTTGGTAAAACAACTTTGGCAAGAATTTATGCTAATTCTTTGGGAGCAGAGATGCATGAGTTGTCTGCTGTTTCGGCTGGCAAGGATGATATTCGCAAAATAATTGGTAAAGATAGTCTTCAAGAATCACTGGCTCCAAAGGTTTTGTTTTTGGATGAGATTCATAGATTTAATAAAAGTCAGCAGGATTTTTTGTTGCCATTTGTAGAGAGCGGAAAACTTACATTGATTGGAGCGACTACTGAAAATCCAAGTTTTGAAGTAATTCCTGCTTTGTTATCGAGGTGTAGGGTTTTTGTTTTGAATGCCCTGTCCGAGAAAGAAATGGACGAAATTATTAACCGTACTGGAATTGCAATTGATGATGAGGCGCGAAAATGGCTGATTGCCATGGCAGATGGAGATGGAAGACAGGCAATTACGATGCTGGAAAACACCCAAAACTTATATAAAAAGATAACGGTTGAGAACTTAAAAAAAACTTTGCAAAACAAGTTTTTGAGATACGACAAGGCAGGAGAAGAACATTACAACACAATTAGTGCTTTTATCAAAAGTATGAGGGCTGGGGACTCGGATGCAGCGATTTATTATTTAGCAAGAATGATTGACGCGGGAGAAGATCCAAAGTTTATAGCGCGTCGAATGGTTATTTTTGCGTCTGAAGATGTGGGACTAGCTGTGCCAACGGCTTTGGTTATAGCAAACGAAGTTTTTAGGGCTGTAGAAACCATTGGATATCCGGAGTGCTCAATTAATTTGGTACATGGGGTAGCTTATTTGGCAAACTGTAAAAAAGACAGAAGTGCTTATGATGCTCTGCAGGAAGCTCTAGTTGATGTGAAAAAGTTAGGTAATTTGCCTATTCCACTTAAAGTCAGAAATGCACCGACGAAACTGATGAAAGAGATTGGTTACGGGAAGGGGTATGAAATGTACGACAATGAAAGTTTGTTACCAGTCGAGCTTAAGGACAAGAAATATTTGAAGAGGTGACTTTAATTTCATTACTTATTTGGGATTTTCTGCTTCGCAGAAACAGAATTTTTAACTTCACTGTTCACTTCAGTCCTTTGGCTTGCATTGCGTTAGGCCTCCTTGTTTTGCCGTCGCAAAACAAAAGGCGTTCGCAGTAAAGTTGTTAATGGAAATTGAGTTGGGGGAATATGATGAATAAGATAACTTTAATACAATATTTTCAAATGATGCCGACGTAGTCTATTTTTGGGAAGTCCTTGCGAACCTCAGCAAGAAATTTGTCCGACAGTGCCGTTGAGTATTTTCCATAACCTGTCGATTCGGAGCGAGAAACGAGGAGTTTTTCACTGTTTCTGATTACATCCATAACATTTGAGCCGATACGGTTGAATTCGGCCTTGTTGGCGTTTGGGTCTGCAGCGAACGCTTCGTGAATTTTTAAAAACTCATTAAAAAGAGCGCGGTTTTGGTCAACCATTTGTTGGTAGACTTTTTGATATTTGGTCATATTTAGATTTTTAGCAGTAATCCCACAGCAATACCGATTGCGGCTGCGATTCCGCCGACTATAAGCATTTCGAGTCCGGAGCGATTGCGGTTAATTTTAACAATTTTTCCTTTGATATAGCCAAGTAAATATAGTCCAATAAAAGCGCAGATTACAGAGATAAACCCTGCTTCAGGTAGTGGAAAAAACATTATTGGCAAGACTGGAATAAGTCCAGCTAAGGCGTAGGAGGCGAACATTATTAACCCGCCAAAAATAAAGTTTTCGGATTTGAGATCGTCTTTTTCTAGTTGGTGAACGGCTCGTTCGGACAAAAATTCTCCAGCCCCCATACTACTTGCTTCGACGGCAATTGTGACTAGAGCCGCAAGCAAAATAAATTCTTTACTAGGGGAGGCGGCGATTAGTCCGACGATCATACCGGTTGTAGATACGAGTGCGTCTTCGACTCCGAAAAGTGAGCTGCGCAGATAGTCATCTTCGACAGTTGTAGGCATAAGTCTATTTTACTCTAAAATGGTTTTAGGGAAAATTTGATTTGTATTTTGGTTGATATAATATTTGTGTTAAGTAACTGTTGAAGTAAAAGTCTGCCTATAAAAAAGTATAAAAATGCTTGAAAAAGAGGAAGATGGTGGCGCAGTTGGTGGTGTAGAAAATCCTTTAAAGGAAAAAACAGAAACTGAAAGAAAGTTTTTGATACTCGATTTGGGTGAGATAGATTTTGGAGGTGTGGAAGGGGCTGAAATAATTCAAGGATATTTGGTTATAGAAGCAAATGGAGATGAGCTTAGAGTAAGGCAAAAAGGTGAGAAATATTTTTTGACTAAGAAAAGCGGTTCGGGAGTAACAAGGGAAGAAGACGAATCAGAAATACCAAGAGAAGAGTTTGAACTACTTTATTCACAAACCGACGGATTAAGAGTTGAAAAGACTAGGTATGTTATTCCCTATGGCAATCACAATATTGAAGTCGATGTATTTGGAGGTAATCTTAAAGGGATAATAACGGCAGAAGTTGAATTTGGCGAAGGTCAGGACGCTGTAGAGTTTGCGCCTCCACAATGGTTGGGTCAGGACGTAACTGAAAGCGGCGTTTATTCAAATCAAAAACTTGCCCAACTGGCGCGTGAATTGGAGTCAGTTTCTGGAGTACAAGTTGAAAGGCAGAATGTTGGGGCGGAGTTCGGGTTGCGCGAAGGTTTAAGTCTGCTTGTGGAAAAAATATCTTATGATATGGATATAAATAATGTGACTGTGACAGCAATAGCTGGGGGATCGGCGTCTGGAAAAACTAGTAAAGTTGCGGAGGAATTGGTCAAAGTTTATGAGGGCAGGGCTCTTATGTTGTCGATGGATGATTATAGTTTGGGTAGTGAATATGTTAGGCGACTAGTCGAATTTGGAGAGGATATTAACTACGATATGCCAAGTTATATCGATATTGATTTGCTAGCTAGACATATAGCAATGCTTAAAAAAGGTATAGCGGTTTGGACACCTGTGTTTGATTTTAAGACTGGGGAAACTTCTCCGAAAATGAGACTAGTAAAACCAAAACCTCTGGTTGTGGTTGAGGGGCTATTTGCTCTGGATAATCGGATTGTAGCTCAAGCTGATACGGGGGTTTTTGTGGATATTAGTATGCATGGACGGGCGTTAAGAAGATTGTTTAGGGATGTAATAAGGACAAGTATGGTGCCAAATGATATTTTGAAATATTTCGCTGAAGTAGTGGATCCAATGCATGAAAAATATGTTCAAGCAACAATTGGTCGAGCGGATTTGATAATAGAAAATGAATATGACCCAAGTATCGAATCGGGCAATGCTGGAAATAAGGAGACGCAGATTAAATTTCAAATGACTATGGCTGAAGCAGATTTGTTGAGGATGGGAGCCAAATTGGTTGGAAGTTTTGATCAAGAAGATAGTTATTTCGAACCAGTAAACAAAAACCTACGAGAACGAGGAGAGAGTGTAAGAATTAGGCAAGAGAACAGTCGAACATTTTTTACCTATAAAGGACCTAAAGAAAATGGCGAGGTTAGAAAAAGAGATAGGTTTGACGCAGAAATAGATAAGGTTACTGCAGACGTTTTTGCAAAAAGATATGGAAAATGTGTGATGGAGCTGGTTAAGGCTCGTCGAGTTTATAAACTGGGCAATATTAGTGTTGCAATTGATTCAAAAATTTTGAGAATGACAGAGGATGGAAGCGAATCACTGCCAGACCATGTTGAGGTTTGTTTTGATGGTAATGACATAAAAGATAGTGATAGGATGGTTTTAGAGGAGTTAGGACTTAATATGAGTGATGCGGTTTTGGAATCGTATCAAGACTTATTAAGAGGAACTGTAGAACTATGAGTAAAAAGTCAGTTGGAGTCAAAATACACCACATTAATATTAGACAGAGTATTTCGATAATTTTACTTAAATTAGTATTGCTTGAGTTGTTGTCAGCTTCAGGGTTTTTGTTTCTGTATTTTAGTTTTAGTAACGAATTGGTTGTTCAGAGCATGATGGGATTGTTTGAGAATTTTTTTGGCTGGGTATTTTTGCTTTTGGTTTTTGCCAAAATTTATATAACGATTTATATAATTCTCGATTGGTTGAATATGTATTACGAAATTAATGGTGAGTATATATATACAAGAAAGGGCGTAATTTGGACGACTGAGCAAAAATTTGCGATAGCGAACTTTGGCGATGTTACTTTGGAGCAAAATTTGATGGGAAGAATTTTTAACTTTGGAAATATTAAGATTTTTGATACACAATTAAAGAAAGATTTTTTGATGTATTTAGTTCATAATCCAAATAAATATTATGAAATTTTAAGTTCTATTTCGCCTTCGGGGGACAAAGAAAAGAAGATTGTTAGACAAAAGTTTAGTTCAGATATTGATTTGTAAAAGGCCGTCGGAAGATTTAAAAAATTCTTTTTAAATAACTAGGTTGAAATAGTATAAGAATCAGAGTTATATGGAAGTATATGGAAAATAAAATATCCACTGATCAGTTAATTAATTTGAAGGGTAAAGTCGCAATTGTTACGGGTGGAGCGGTTGGAATAGGTTTGGGAATTGTAATTAGGTTAGCAGAAGCGGGAGCTTCAGTAATGGTTGCGGATTTGAACAAGGAAAATGCAGATAAGGCTGCGGGGGAACTTACTCAAAAAGGACTACTTGTTAAATCTTCGGAATGCGACGTTTCTAACGAGCAGGCTGTAGAAAGCTTGGTAACTAATACTGTTGCCGAGTTTGGGTCAGTCGATATTTTGGTAAATAATGCTGGAATATATCCGAATATTCCATTGTCAAAAATGAACACTGAAGATTTTATGCGAGTCATTGAGGTTAATCTTAAGAGTGTGTATCTGACAACTAAACACGTGTCAGAACAAATGATAAAACAGGGTAGGGGTGGAAAGATAATTAATGTAACCTCAATTGACGCTATTCATCCATCAATGATTGGCTTGGCTCATTACGATGCATCTAAACACGGTGTTTGGGGATTTACCAAAAACTCAGCATTAGAACTGGCACAGCACAAGATTTGGGTTAATGCAATTGCTCCTGGGGGAATTGCTACGCCTGGTGTTCAAGCTGGTACAGGTGGTTCGGTCCCTCCAGAAGAAATGGCGAAGATGATTGAGGCTTTTATGGCTAGTATTCCAATGCATCGGATGGGAGAACCAGATGAAATTGGTAAAGTTGCACTATTTTTAGCATCAGAAATGTCGTCGTATATGACTGGTTCACAAGTTGTGGTTGACGGCGGAGCACTGCTTAGCTAAGGGCGAATACCTAGAGTAAAATCAGTTTTTTTCTGTTATAAATAGCGCCATGAATTTAAGTGTCGGTCTGGTTGGTTTTCCAAATGTTGGCAAGTCAACGTTATTTAATGCGCTTTTGGGGCGGGTCGTTGCCGATGCGAGCAATTATCCTTTTTGTACGATTGAGCCAAATGTGGGAATTGTTGAAGTCAAAGATAAGCGCCTTGCAGTTTTAAAAAAAATTACTGAGGAAACAGAGGGGCTAGATAATGGTTTTAAATTAATTCCGGCTGTAGTTGAGTTTGTAGATATTGCTGGGCTGGTACAGGGTGCTTCGACTGGTGAAGGGTTGGGAAATAAGTTTTTGTCACATATCCGTGAGGTCGATGCAATTGCTTTGGTTTTGAGAGATTTTAAGGACAATAATGTAATTAGATCAGGTTCTACCTCGCCAAAAGATGATAAGGAAATATTATTGGCAGAACTGGCGATTAAAGATTTGGAAACAGTAACGGAGGCAATGGCCAAACTTACAGCAAAAACAAAATCTCCAGCTTTTACCAAAGAGGAGAGGGAAAAACTAACAATATTAGAAAAAGTTCAAGTTAATCTTAATCAAGGCAATTCGGCGATTTTGGGTCTAAACGATGAGGAAAAGTTGGCGATAAAAGAGTTTAGTTTGTTAACAGCAAAGCCAGTAATAGAGGTAATCAATTGTGATGAAGCCGATTTAAATAAACCTCTGGAGGCAAATCAAATCAGATTGTGTGCCAAAACTGAGTTCGAATTAACCGAACTAAGTGAAGAAGAAAGAGAGATGTTTAAGGAAGACTGGGCTAATTTGGAGGGTGTTGGGTTGGATGCTCTAATTAATAAAGCATATGAGGTTTTGGGCTATATTTCGTTTTTTACCGCCGGACCTAAAGAGGTTAGAGCTTGGACAATCCCAAATGGAGCAACAGCACCTCAAGCAGCTGGAGTTATTCATACTGATTTCGAAAAGAAATTTATTAGAGCTGATGTGGTTGGTTATGATAGTTTTGTTGAGTGCCATGGATACCTTGGTTGTAAGGAAAAAGGGAAATCAAGAATGGAAGGGCGAGACTATATAGTTAGTGATGGAGATTTGATGATTTTTCATCATAGTTGAACTGCTAAACTTTTCTTGATATGATGTGCGCCGCTTACATACAAATCTAATTTTTAAGATAAATGTTATTTAATTACGAACTTACATTGATGACTGCTGGCAGCTTAGCTGAAGCAGATTCGAAGAAAGTTATAGAAAAAGTAAAAAAACTTCTTCCAAAAGAAGTAAATATTGTTAAAGAAGATGACTGGGGTCTGAAGGATTTGGCTTATCATATTGATAAAAACGCCAAAGCCAGAATGGTTCAAGTTCACTTTGTGTCCGAATCAGCGCCAATTAAAGATTTGAATAAAGCTCTGAACATCGAAGAAGGTTTGATGAGATATTTGCTACTTAAGCATAATCCTGTCAAAGAAGGTAAGGTTGAGCCTGTTGCAAAAAAGAAAAAGTAATTTTAAAAAGTTCTAAAAAGTGATAAAGTACTAACAAATTATAAGTAACTAAACAAAAAATATGGCAGCACGTGGTTCGCTCAACAAGGTAATGTTAATTGGAAACTTAACTCGAGATCCTGAGCTAAGGTATACCCCTCAAGGAAACGCAGTTTGTAGTTTTTCTGTTGCAACCAACCGCAGTTGGCAGCCATCTGAAGGTGGAGAACGTCGTGAAGAGACTGAATTTCACCGTGTAGTTGCCTGGAATAAATTAGGCGAACTTTGCTCACAGCTTTTGACTAAAGGACGCAAGGTTTATGTTGAAGGTCGTTTGCAGACTCGTAACTGGCAGACTGCTGATGGTCAAAACCGTCAGACAACAGAAGTAGTAATTACTGATATGAACTTGTTAGATTCTAGGAAGAATTACGAATCAGCTGGTGGCAACTCAGGGGATGTTGAAGAGTTTGTAACTGAGACTACTGGTGGAGTTGTAGATGATTACAGCCAACTTGAAGATGTGACTGTCGAAGAGTTAGACGAAACACCAGTTGAAATGGTCGACGATGGTGGGGATGAAACCGAGAAGCCAGCTAAAACAAAAAAGGCTAAACAAGACGTAGTAGAGTCCGACGACGATTTGCCATTTTAAAAAAAATAATTAAAAAATGAGACCAAAACCAGAATTTAGAAAGCCATCAAAATCTCCGATTACCGACGATAAGGAAATCGTTTGGAGCAATGTTGAGCTTTTGAAAAAATTTGTTTCAGACAGGGGTAAGATTTTTCCTGCAGCCAGAAGTGGACTTACTGCCAAACAACAGAGGCTTTTGACTCGTGCTGTAAAAAACGCTCGTTTTATGGCAATGATGTCTTACACTGAAAAGTAATAAACTTTTTAATACTCATTTTAGAAATTTTGTCTGAGAAATTTAGTAATTATTAAGTTTTGGCGGTTAAAATTTCTTTAAAGTTAATGTAGTATAGTAGGAGCTCGTTTTATTGTGAAAAATGTCTGAAAAGATAAAAAAACTGCCACCAAAAAAACTCTCTTTTCCTAAGCCACAAAGTATTGGCTTGGTCAAATATATATTTTTTATTGCTGTTGTTTCGTTACTTTCGTTTGTTGCGGGATACAAAGCCTCAGGTAAAGAGTTACCTTCAAAAATTGCTCCAGCCGTTAATTCTAGTGAAATATCCAACACTGCTAATCCGAACGGATTAGACTTTGGGAGGTTTTGGGAAGTTTGGGATACATTAAACAAAACTTACTACGATAAGACAAAGATTGACTCAAATAAGATGCTTGAAGGGGCTATTTCCGGTATGGTTCGTTCTCTTGGTGATCCATACACCTCGTATCTGCCAAAAGAAGATAATCAAGCAATAAACGAGGATTTGGATGGTAGTTTTGAGGGAGTTGGAATGGAGTTGGGATATTCTGAAGACCAGCAATTGATTGTTGTCTCACCGATTGAAAACTCTCCAGCAATTAGAGCAGGAGTTAAATCAAAAGATCGAATATTGGCTATTGATGGAGCAGACACTTCCGGAATTACTTTGCCAGAGGCAGTCAAAAAAATTAGAGGAAAATCAGGAACCAAGGTTAGTCTTAAATTATTAAGTGATGGAGAAATTGAGGCTAAGGATGTTGATTTGTTTAGAGCGACGATTAATATTCCCTCATTGGTGCTTAGTTTTAGGGACGGATACGGAATTATTAAGATCAATAAGTTTGGCGAAAAAACTAACAGTGAATGGGATAAGGCTGTCGGACAAGTTTTGGCTCAAAAATCTAAAGGTCTAATTGTAGATGTTAGAAATAATCCAGGTGGATATTTAAATAGTGCTGTTTATTTAGGGTCAGAATTTACAAACGGAACAGTAGTTATTCAAGAGGGGACTAATGGGGTAAAAAAGAATTATGATGCGGAAAGAAAAGGCAAACTAATTGGAGTACCAGTTGTTGTTTTAATCAATGAAGGTTCTGCTTCAGCATCAGAAATACTTGCTGGTGCAATTAAGGTGCAGGCTAAAGGTGGTTTGGTTGGTCAAAAGTCGTTTGGAAAGGGAACAATTCAAGAAGTGCAAGATTTTGAAAATGGAGCAGGACTCCATGTAACAATTGCGAAGTGGTTACTTCCAAATGGTGAATGGATAAATGGTAAAGGAATAGTGCCTGATTACGAAGTTGAAATGACGGCTGAGGATTTAAAAGCGGAAAAAGATCCACAGCTTGATAAGGCATTAGAAGTAATAAAATCTAAGTAGAATATGGAAGAAAATATTTCTGAAAATAAATTAAAAAATAGATTTAATATTTTGTCTTTAGTTAAAAATCCAAGTGCAGTACTGATTGTTGTGGCGCTGGTTATTGTTGGTTTGGTGGTTTATTTGCAGAACTCAGGACGGGTAAATTTTAAATCTTTAGAAAATAAACAGTCGAGCGTTTCGGACTCTGGGCCAAAAGAAAAAATTAAAGTATTACCAGAAGAGTCTTTGGTTATTGATGTCGTTAAACAGACAAGTCCGTCCATCGTTTCGATTGTTGTGCAAAAGTCAGGTACTTCGAATCTTTTTTCACCGTTTAGTGGTAGCCAATCGCAAGAGTCGGGTATTGGAACAGGGTTTGCAGTTGATAAAAATTTGATTTTGACGAACAAGCATGTGGTTGCTGCGGGTGGTCGTTTCACAGCGGTTGCAAAAGATAAGGACGGGGAAGAAAAAGAATATAAGGTGACGGAAATAAATATGGATCCATTTAATGATTTAGCGATATTAAAAATTGAGGAAAATAATTTGGTTCCTTTGACTTTGGGTGATTCTGAGGTCTTACAGGTAGGGCAACTGGTTATTGCAGTTGGAAATGCTTTAGGGCAATTTGATAATACAGTCACAACTGGTGTGGTTTCAGGGCTTGGTAGAGGAATTACAGCATCTGACCCTTTTGAGTCAATCGCAGAACGATTAGATAATCTTATTCAGACCGATGCCGCAATTAATCCAGGTAATTCTGGTGGACCATTACTTAATTCGAGTGGTCAAGTAATCGGAATTAATACTGCTGTGGCTGGAGCGCAAAATATTGGTTTTGCAATACCAATTAATGTTGCGGTCGAGTTGTTGGACGGATTTAAGCGTGAGGGAGGCAAAATTGTTAGACCTTTCTTGGGAGTGTCTTATACGGTTATAACTAGAGAAGTTGCGATACTTAATGAATTGCCTGAAGGTATTTATGTTGAATCGGTGGCAATTGATAGTGCTGCTGATAAGGTAGGTTTAACTGAAGGCGATATTATTACTGCAATTGATGGTCAAAAGCTTGATGACAAGAATCAATTATCTGAAATTGTCAGAAAGAAAAAGGTTGGAGATATGGTAACAATAAGTTTGTATAGGGATGGTGAAAAATCAGAGATGCAGATAAAACTAGAAGCGGCTCCTGAGGAAGTGACGAGATCTAATTAAAGATTTTTAAGTTCTCGTCTGGTAAGTTTTAGTAATATTAGCTCGATTTTTTCTAAGGTTTTTTCAGCTCTTAATCCCAAAATTCCACAGATAATTATTACAGCTCCCACTGCAAATAGAACCGTTTGGACTCCGAAAATATCTGAAAGCGCTCCTGCAAGTAAAACTGGTAGGGCAGCGACTATGCCCATGACCATTATTTGAGTTGAAAACACTCTCCCTCTTAGGTTGTTCGGAGTGAGCTCTTGAAGCAATGTTTGTGTTGGAATAATTACATATGAACCGCCGAAACCAAGAACGATTGAAAAGAACGAAATAAAATATGAAAGTTTTACAGCATTTAGAAAATGAACAGGTCTAGAAAAATTAATATCATTTCCTGTTATAAATCCTGCGACTACTGGCGCCAAAACGATACCTGTAATACCAAGACCGCTTATAAAAAACCCCGCAGAGATTAGACTTCTTCTGGGGAGAATTGAGCCGAATTTGCCCACAGAAAGCGCTCCGGTGACCATCCCTAGTCCAAGTGGTAGGAGCAAAACAATACTGGCACCTTCAGCTCTTATTTTTAGGACTTGTTCCATTAACCCCGGACCTACGGTGACGACTAGGTTGGCAAGAGCATTAGCAATAGCCATTGTTAGGATAGTTGCCCACACATAACGGTTACTGGTAATGAATTTGAGGCCTTCGCCGATATGACGATTGGTAAGTTTAATTAGACTTTGCAGGTTGGTCGTTTTTTCTCTGGTTGTTTCATTTGGTAGTGGTGGAAGGAATCTGCGCAATACAAAACTAACTAGTAGGCTTGATGAACCAAAGATAAAAATTACGTTATTACCAAATCTGTCGATTATTGGTCCGGCTATGGCGTAACCGCCAATCATTGCTCCAAAAAGTGTCATTTGAAATAAAGAATTTGCGGCAAGTAAATCTTTTTTGGGTACTAGCATAGGTATGGTTGCGGATTCGGTGGGCTGGAAAAATTGCAGTATCGAGTTAAGAAGTAGGGTTAGCAATATTATTTGTACCGGCAAGTCAATAAAAAGATAGCCGAACATACATAACCCTACGCCTATATCGGTAATTAGTAGGATTTTGCGTCTATCGAATTTGTCAGCAACGACGCCGGCAAACATGGCAAGTAATGTTGAAGGAATTAGGTTAGTAAGAAGGAAAAGGGCTGAAATTGTATTGGAGTTGGTTAATCTAAAAAGCGTAACGAGTAAAGTGAACGAAAGCATGTTGTAGGAAATCTGCAAAAGTATTTGGTTGGACCAAATAACAAGGAAGGCGCGATTTTTGAGAACACAAACTAATGAGTTGTCTGTACGACTTTGCATATCAGAGTTGATTATCCGCTGATATGGTTGTTTGGTGCAATAAGGAAGGGGAGAGTTTAGTTGAGATTGTCAGATAGGTCTTTAACTATTGGGTCCAAATTACCTGCTAGGATGACTGGTAAATTATGCCAGTTTTTTTTAATACGGTGATCGGTCAGCCTATCTTGAGGGTAGTTATATGTACGGATTTTTTCTGATCGGTCTCCAGTTCCGATTTGATCTGAACGAGATTTTGCAGTTTCTGCAGCTTGTTTTTCTAATTCTCTTTGATAAAGGCGAGAGCGTAAAATCTGCAAAGCAATTTCCTTGTTTTGGGCTTGTTTACGTTCGGCTTGAGAAGCAACTACTTCGCCTGTAGGAATATGGCGAACTCTAACTGCAGTTGAAACTTTGTTGACGTTTTGGCCGCCTGCGCCACCGCTACGGAAAGTTTCGAATTCTAAGTCTTTGGGGTCAATGTGAAAATCAATGTCTGTGACCTCTGGCATTACCGCAACTGTAGCGGTTGAAGTATGAATACGACCAGAACTTTCGGTAGCTGGGACTCTTTGTACTCTGTGAACACCAGATTCAAAACGATAAAGTGAATAAACTTCTGGTCCTGAGATTTTAATAATGGCATGTTTGAGGTTGCCAATTGCGCCCTCGTTTATCTCAATTTCTTCGACGTTAAAATTATGGAGTTGCGCAAAACGCGAATACATTTTGAGCAAATCACTGCCAAATATTCCTGCTTCGTCGCCACCAGCGGCAGCGCGAATTTCGATCATAATTGAAGGAGAACCAAAAAGTGCTTTGTCAGGTGAGGTTTCAAAATTAAGCCTGGTTTTATTCTCAGTCAATTGATCTTGAAGAGAAACAAGTTCGTCTTTGGCCATTTTAATAATCTCATCGTCTTTTTCGGTTTCGATCATTTTTTCGGTTTCGACGATTTTTGCAGCAATGTCTTCGTTTTTTTCGGCAAGTTCGGCAATTGTTCTTAGTCTGGCAATAGTTGAGGAGAGTTCCTTGACTTGGTCTGGATCACTAGCAATTTCTGGATCTTCAAGTGATTTTTGCGCGCTGTGATATTTGTCTAGCAACTCTGAGATATTTTGTGTGAGCATATTGGAGAGTAGAGTAGTCGAGTAAGAAAGTTATTTCTTAGACTGAGCTAACATTTCGCGAAGAGACATTGGAGAGCTTGAGCGCCTGACCTCTTGTTCTTTTTTCTTGACCACTTCTTTTTGGCGAAGTTTGGCTTTTTCTTGTAAAGCTTGAAAACGTTCGACTTTTCCTTGAGTGTCAACGAATTTCATTTGACCCGTGAAAAAAGGGTGGCATTTTGAGCATATTTCGAGATGGATCTCTGGCTTGGTTGAGCCAGTGTTCCATGAATTGCCGCAGACACAAGTGACTTTGGCGTCGGCGTGGTATTTAGGATGCCCTGTAGGTTTCATATGCAGGTTGGAATTCTAGCAGAATATAAGGCTTTATGGCAATAGTAATTGTAGTCATTAGTGTCTTAAATGAAACTTTCGTAATATATGGATATGTTTAGGGATTGGAAAGTCGGCGATTGTGACACCAAAAAGTATAAAAATTGCGCCAACATAAAATATTAGATCTGGTCTTTCCTGAAGGATAACCATTGAAGCTATGACTGCAACAATTGGCTGAATGTAACCAAAAATAGACTCAAATGAGGTGGTCAGATATTTGAGTGAGCTTTCGTACAAAATGTAGGCAAGAATACCCCCAATTAGGGCATCATAAAGAATAAAAAGAGTAATTTTTGTGTTCAGCTGTTGGAGCCAATTAATGCCTGAAACAATGTCGAACATGACGAATGGAAGACTTGTAAGGCTGGCCATAAAAAAAGAAAAAACGATTAGGGTTTGGTAGTTATATTGTTCGATATATTTTTTGATATAGATTGTATAAAGTGCGATTGTGATATTGCTTGCAAAGAGCAAAACTTGACCGAGAATTTCTGAAGAGCTGAAATCTTTGGGGTCTAAAAATATAATTATGGTTCCACCAAGAGCGATTATTGAACCAAATAAAGTTATTTTTCTGATTTTTTCCTTAGCAATTAGAATTGAGAGAAAGATAGTAACAATTGGAAATAGTGCGAAGATTACAGCGGCGGTTGAAGCTTCTGTTTGCTGCAAGCCGGAATAAGTAAGTAGGTTGGAGGCGGCAGGACCAAGAAAAGTAATAAAAAGAATTTTGGGAAGGTGTTTGCGTTCTATGGATTTGAGATAGCCTTTGAAATAATAGATTGGAGTAATTATCAGTAGGGCTAAAGAAAAACGTAGAAAAATAAATGTGTATGGCGGAATTGTTTCGACGACTGTCTTGGCTATAGGTGTGCCAATGCCAAAAAAAACAAAACTCAATATTGCGCTAATTACAGCGATTTTGGGCAGGTGCTTATGCATTTTTATTTTTTGCTTAGTTGTTTTATTTGGTTAAGAATTGCACCTTTTCTATCAGTTGTCTGGTGTCCGCTATTAAGTTCTCGTAGTGTGTATTTGTCTTCAGATAATTCTTTGTCTCCAACTATTAACAGAAAATTAAATTCGTTTTTGACTCCATAAGATAATATATCGCGCATTTGTGACATTTGTGGGTAAAAACTGGTGATTAAATTAGGATTTTTCTCACGAATTTTTTGCGACATGGCTAAAGTTTTGGGTAAGGCATTGTTGGAAAGAGCAGCAATTAAAAGTTTTTTGTGCGAGTT
Source organism: uncultured Gammaproteobacteria bacterium (assembly GCA_964418515.1). Classification (GTDB taxonomy): domain Bacteria; phylum Patescibacteriota; class Microgenomatia; order CAYQLK01; family CAYQLK01; genus CAYQLK01. Next base: position 26,151 of record CAYQLK010000005.1, read on the forward strand.
AAGATTTTTGGGGTAGAGGTCGTATTTTTCAAGCAGGTTACCAATAACAACATCGCCCATACCAAATCCAACACCTGTTAGTTTGCGATCTGAAAATTGACCAACAAGGTTGTCGTAACGACCACCACCTGCGACGGCACGAGAGTTGATATCAGTCGGAAATACTTCAAAAACTGTTGAAGTGTAATAATCTAAGCCCCGAACGATTTTGCGATCAATTACAATATAATCGTCCAATTTAAGAGACTTAAGGTTCTCAAAAAGAGCTTTTAAGTTGCCAGAAAGATTAGTATTTGCAGCGTTTAGATAATTAATAAACCCTTCGATATCTTTCACTCTGGGGTAATTTTGTTTAATGTCGGAAATGGTGTTGGCTACGCCAATTTTGGGTAACCTATCAATGAATTTGAGGATTAAGGTTTGGTTTTTGGGGTCGATGCCTGTCCATTTCTCAATATCGGATTGTAAATCTTTTTTGTCGTTTAGATGAACCTTTATTTTGTCGGGACCGAGGCCGATTTTTTGAAAAAAAGTACAAAGTACAGCTATACAGTCGGCGTCGGATATTTGTTCATCGCTCCCGATTACGTCCACATTCCATTGAAAATGTTCTCGGAGTCTCCCAGATTGAGGTTTTTCGTAGCGCCAAAGAACTGGAATCGAAAACCATTTAATGGGGAAACTAAGATTGTTTTGGTTACCAGCAATCATTCGAGCAAGCACCGGTGTCATTTCTGGGCGGATGGTGACCTCACGGTCGCCGCGATCTTTGAATCTATAGGATTGTTCGTCGACTAGTTCTGAACTGGTTTTGGTTTTGTAGGTTTCGATACTTTCGAGAACTGGAGAGTCGTATTGTTCGAAGCCGAAACTGGCTGCTGATGCAATCATTTGATCAAACAACCACTGTCTTTTGGCAAAGTTATTTGGAGTAAAATCGCGAGCTCCTTTGACTGGTTGTAGATCGGTTTTTTTCATTATTGAAGACTCAATATATTTCTTACGATAAGGTTACCATAGCTATTAGCAGTGGCGTGAAAGAGGATTTTTTGGCCTTTTTGTGGTGGGATAGGTGAATTATTGTTTTGTGTGGTGTTTTTGTCCCAATAATATTTCGTTTTACTGTCTTTGAGGCTAAAAGTTTCTTTTTTGGTATCAACACTAGATATTTCTCCCGATTTAAGACTGGTGGCGACTTTGGGCAACGGGTCTTTGTTGGCATAAGAAATTAGTTTTTGTGTAGTTTGAACTGAATCGCTAACAGCTCCAAAACCAATAACAATATCATCAACCTCTAGTCTTTCAATGTCTTTGAGTCCCTGATCCTTATTGCCATCGTTTTCTTCGCGAGGGTTAACAAATTCGAAGCTAGTATTGTTGTTGGTTGCGAGAGTAAAACTATTCCCGCTAATAAGGCTTTTTAATTCAACGTTGCCTCCGAGAGTAGAAATGACTTTGCCAAAAATCGCAACCTCTTTGTTTGTTTCAGCTTCCGTGTGATAGTAAATAAACGGAACTTCTTTAATGATGGAATAATCGATTGGGTCGATTTGGGTAAGAGTAAAAATATTTGCACCAAGATTTAGGTTGAGTGTGGTTTTGGCAACCATATTGGTTGGTGTAAGCTGCAAAATCATATCTTCCTTATTAGTAATTAAATTAATGTTATTTTCATCTAGGTTTTTTATCTCAACCTCTATTAGCTTTGTGTTAACGGCGTAGCCACTGTCTGGAGTCAAATCCTCGATTTCTTTTGGGGACGCAAAGATGCTAGTTGCCGTGTCAATAATATTTTGGGGTATTTGAGTAATTTTTTGATTACGCACCCAAAATCCCGAAATAATAAGTCCAATTAAGGCAAATAATAGTAAAAAGAAAAGAATCGGTAGTACTTTTGCAAGCAATTTCATTGCTTAATTCTACCAAAGCTAAATTATGTTATTATAGTTTTCTGTTAATAACCAAATAATCCATAGAGAAATATGTCAGACATTATTTTTAATGGCCACTCCTGTTTTACTATCAAATCCAACGGCGGTCAGACGATTGTGATTGATCCATACGATTCAGAATCAACTGGTCTTAAGTTACCAAAACTAACGGCTGATTTGGTGTTGGCTACTCATTCACACTCAGACCACAGTAATTTTGGCGGAGTAGTTGGGGTTGCTGGAGAGCCTTTTAAGATTATTGGACCTGGTGAATATGAGGTTGGTGGAACACTTATTCGTGGAGTTAATAGTTATCATGACGAAAGTAAGGGTAGTGAAAGAGGAAGAAATACTATTTATGTGATTAATGTTGATGGGGTAAATATTTGTCATTTGGGCGATCTTGGTCAAAAGAAACTAACCGAAGCTCAACTTGAGGACATTGGTGATGTTGATGTGCTGATGATTCCTGTCGGAGGAGTTTTTACAGTTGATGCAAAAGACGCGGTTGAAGTGATTGCACAAATTGAACCAAAAATCGTAGTACCTATGCATTTTAAGGAGGAAGGTTTGAAGTATGACCTTGGGCCTTTAGATGAATTTGTGAAACAGATGGGACACCCAGGTGGGGAGCCAACCAAAAAATTGTCTGTCAAAAAGGACAGGTTACCTGAAGAACTTCAGGTTATTGTAATGGAGCGTTCATAAGAATTTTTATTCGCTCTATTTACAAAAAATACCAAACGAACAATAATACTTTTCCAATAAATAAAAAGGTGTTTTTATGTCAAAAGTAGATGATTTGCGACTACCTCCGCACAATCTAGACGCTGAAAAAAGCGTAATCGGCGCGTTACTAATCGACAAGGACGCTGTTTCTGAGGTGGCGGAATTTTTGAGGCCAAATCATTTTTATAGAGAAGGACATGGAGATATTTTTGAAGCTATTCTTGATTTATTTGAGAAAAGAGAGCCTGTAGATTTAATTACTTTATCCGAACAATTAAAAAAGAAAAAACATTTCGAGAAAGCCGGCGGGGCGTCATATTTAGCAGAGCTTGCAAGTTTTGTGCCAACATCGGTGCATGTTGTGAAGTATGCCCAAATTGTTAAAGATCATGCGATTAAGAGGCAGTTAATCGGAACGGCTAATAAACTATCAGAACTAAGCTTTTCTGAATCAGGTGATGTTCATGATATTTTGGACGCAGCAGAGCAAGAAATTTTTGGTATTTCCCAAGCCCACCTAAAACAGAATTTTGTACACGTAAAAACAGTTTTAACTGAAAGTTTCGATAGGCTTGAGGAGTTATCTAGAAGTAAGGGGGTATTCAGGGGCGTAGCTACTGGTTTTGCTGATTTGGATAAGATTCTTTCTGGAATGCAAAAATCTAATCTATTAATACTTGCTGCTAGACCTGGTATTGGAAAAACTTCGTTTGCACTTAATATCGCCCAGTTTGCCGCTGTTAAGAAAAATGTACCTGTTGGAATATTTAGCTTAGAGATGAGTAAAGAAGAGCTAATGGATAGAGTTTTGGCGCACGAATCAGGTGTAAATGCATCAAGAATCAAAAATGGAGATTTGGATGATGCGGCTTATGAGAGTTTGAGTATGGCAATGGGAAGGTTAGCTGAAGCACCACTTTATATTGACGATACACCAGCGCTTTCGATTATGGAAATGAGGACAAAAGCTAGAAGATTACAGATTGAAAACGGTCTACAGCTTCTAATTGTTGATTATTTGCAGTTAGCTAAGGGGCGCAATTTAGAGAATAGGGTACAGGAGATTTCGGAAATATCACAAGGATTGAAGAACTTGGCTCGAGAGTTAAACATTCCAGTACTGGCTTTGTCGCAGTTATCTCGTGCAGTTGAACAAAGAGGGTCGAAGCAGCCGCAACTGTCGGATTTGCGTGAGTCGGGTGCGATTGAACAAGATGCTGACGTGGTTATGTTTATTTATCGTGATGATCAGGATGAGGATAATGGTCAGAGGTCAAAGGAGATTTTGGCAAAATTAACAATAGCTAAACATCGTAATGGTCCAACTGGTGAAATCGACTTAGTCTTTGTTGGTGAAAAGGTGGCTTTCTTTCCAAGAGATAAAAGACAGAGTAATTAGGAATTTTAGTTGTTTTTGGATATAATCTTGCGGCGAAGCTAAGTGATTTTTGTATTTTGCCGGGGTGGCGGAATTGGTAGACGCGCACGTCTCAAACACGTGTGAAAGCAATTTCATGTGGGTTCAAGTCCCACTCCCGGCACTGCTTATTTTTTTATTTCCCATTATTTATAACCATATCGACAGTTATAGGCTATTGTAGTAGTATTTGTGGCTAGCACTTTAAACAAAGGAAGGTAGAAACTACAAATGCCTGTACTTCTAAACGAAGGCAAAGACAGGATCATTGTTGCCCTAGACACCCAAAAGGTCCCAGAAGTTTCTCGTTTGGTTCAACTGCTTGCTCCCCACGTGGGGATGTTCAAGGCAGGTTTTGAGTTGACCAATGCGGTTGGAACTGCAAGGGCTTTACGGGCAATCAAGGTAAACGGTGGTAAGGATTTCGCGGATGTCAAATTCCACGATATCCCTCCAACCGTTGGCAAGGCTGTTCAGGCAGTGGCGGGCTTCGGTCCTCATTTTCTGAACATGCATATTCAGTCAGGTGACGCGGCCATGCAGGGTGCGGTTGCTCAAAAGGGCATAAGCTTACTGCTTGGTGTGTCGATTCTGACTTCACTCGACCCTCAAGAGGTTCTTGAGATGTTTGTAGGTCCGTTTATCGCTATGACAGGACACGACTATGAGTACGGTCAGGCCATGGCGACAGATAGCGAAGATGCAGAACTTGCTGAGCACGCACGAGAGTTGCGCACTGAGTATATGAACAGGTTGGTTTTGGGTTTTGCTGAGAAAGCAGCCCGAAACGGACTTGACGGTCTCATCTGCTCACCTCTGGAGCTCAGGTATCTCAAAGAACACGGTACGGAAGCGGTGCGTAACCTTATCAAGGTTGTGCCTGGTATCCGCATGGCTGATGCCAGCGCTGACGACCAGCAAAGGGTGGGAACACCCTATCAGACAATCGTTGACGGGGCTGACTACCTTGTGGTCGGGAGACCGATTCTCACGGCAGCAGATCCCGTTGCAGCAGCTCAAGCAATCGCGGCAGAAATCGACCGCGCACTCGACGATATGGACTGAACCGAGGAGGTCAAAGTAGGTACAACAATGTCAAGCGAAGAGAGAGTTGTTCGCACGATTCTCGAAAAATCAGGTGGGTTAATGATTGGAGGACATTATGTGTTGTCCGATCAAAAGCACACTGATCGATATGTCGAGAAGACACGATTTTTGCGCCGTGTCGACTATCTCCAGATTCTGGCAGATATGATCGCCAAGGCGTACAGCAAAAAGAACATCGAAGTCGTGATCGCTCCGGCAGTCGGAGGTGTCGGACTGGCAGCAATTGTTGCTGTTAGGATGATGCAGGCTGGCTTTGGAGCAGCGGGCGAAATTCAGTGGGGATACGCTGAGCCTTTTCGCGGCAAAGACGGTGAGCTTATCCTCTATGAACTGAAGCGCGGATTCGCGCAGATGGTCGAAGGCAAAAGAGTATTGGTGGTTGAAGATGTAATCACCACAGGCAGGTCAGCTGCTCTGGTGGTTAAGGCAGTTCGAGCAAACGGCGGCAACGTCGTAGGTTTGAGCGCAATCATTAACCGCGGAAGGGTGACGTCGCTTGATGTTGGTCATCCGGGGTACTTCAAGCCACTCCTGACCATTGACCTTCCGGTTTTTGACCCTGTAGATTGTGAACTCTGCAAGTTCAACGTTCCTGTAAATGAGGAGCTTGGGCACGGAAGAGAGTTTATGCTCGGCAGGAAATAAGACCTAAGTAAAGCGAGGAGGAATACGCAAAAATGGCTCAACCTAGTAGAAAAATCGGACGAGCCACCTGTGTGAGATGCGGGTTTACAGACCTGCACTCCTTCTTTCAGCTACTGCGGGGTGAGGAGTCAAAATGTCCTGACTGCAAGTCGACCAATGTGGCTGAAGGCGAACCCAATCTTAGGTGTACTGGTTGTGGGGTAACTATTGCTCCTCGCAGACATCGACTGAATATGGCTGTTGTGCCTCTTAGCTGCGAAGGCTGCCAGTCGGCTTTGTTTGAGGCTGTGCCAAAAGTACCAGCAGGGTACATTTAAAAGCCCTTACGGGAGACCGTGTGGCTAAAAAATAGTCAGGTAACGGAGAGCGCCTGCAAAAAATCGGTTGTCAAAAACCGAAAAGCTCTCCATTTTTTATACCTGAAATTTGTAAAAAGAGTTTATATTTGTTATTTTTGTCGCTTATGGTTAAACCAGTTACAGAATTAAAAAAAGGAATTGTTTTCAGAGAAGATGGTGAATTGTGGATCGTTGAAAATTACGAACACATTAAAGTTGCCAGAGGATCGGGAA
>CAYQLK010000005.1:32651-43414 GCA_964418515.1 uncultured Gammaproteobacteria bacterium
GAATTGTGGATCGTTGAAAATTACGAACACATTAAAGTTGCCAGAGGATCGGGAACAATTAAAGTTAAAGCTCAGAGTATGAGGTCTGAGGCGATTACAGAAAAATCCTTTATGACTGGAGCTAGGGTTGATATAGTTGATGTTTTTAAGAAAAAGGCGACTTATTTATATAGAGAAGCTAATAAGTATTTTTTTATGGATACAGAAAATTTTGAGAACTACGAGATTGATGGCCAAATGATAAGTAGTGCGAAGTTTTTAAAAGATGGCATGGAAGTAAGAGTATTAATTGATGATAGGAGTGAAATTGTTGGCTTGGAGTTGCCAAAAAACGAGATTTATAAAATAACTGAAACGGCAGTTGGAGTAAAAGGAAACACTGTTTCAAACACCAATAAAAAAGCGATTTTGGAAAACGGAGTCGAAGTAAGTGTGCCTTTGTTTGTGAACACAGGGGATGTTGTAAAAATAGATACTCGAACTGGCGGATATCTAGAGCGAGTAAAATAGCTTTGCGGTAAAATTAAGATTAATTATGTATCCGATTTTTTATTCATTTGGAGATTTTTCTGTATATACATGGGGTGTAATGTTGGCAATTGCGGTATTGGGTGGGGTGTTTATTTTTTGGAAATCAGCAATCAAGGATGATTATGATCCTGAAGAAGCGATAGATATTGCAGTTGCAAGTTTAGTGGGAGGTATTTTTGGAGCAAGACTGGTTTGGATTTTGATGAACTATGGAGATTTTGGGACGAATTTTATTAAGTGGATTTTGATTAATAGGTTTTCCGGATTGGACTTTTGGGGTGGTATTTTTGGAGCAGTTATTTTGGGAGGATTCGTTGTTCGAAGAAAAAAGTGGAAACTACTTAGAACTTTGGATTTTGCCGCGGTACCATTATATTTTGGATCGATTTGGGTTTGGTTGGGGCATTTCTTTAATGGTTCAGCATACGGAAATACGACTGATTGGGCAATTGGAGTTTTGGCTCCCGGGTTGGTAGGCAAGAGACATCCAGTTCAGTTATATGCTGTCGTTTTGTTTATTCTTTGTTACTTTTTTTATAGAGTTTTTGCCAAAAAAAGACGGTTTGCTGGTGCGAAAATCTTATTTAGTTTGGTGTCGGTTGCGGTGGTAATTTTTATAACTGATTACTTTAGAGCCGAGAGGGACTTGAGCTTGAAAATTATTAGTTTTACCCAACTTGAAGCTTTGGGATCGATTTTGATTTTGGTAGTTTGGGGGTATTGGGTTTCAGGTAGGAATGTTTTGTCGGATTTTAAGAGTATTTTGAAATTCCTTAGGGGGATAATTGTCGGAACGGGTAATTTTTTCTTGTCGACTAGATATCGTAAGAAAATTTCGAAAAAGTTTTTTAGGTCTCCAGCAAAAGTTGGTCAAAAAGCGATAAATAATAGTTTTGAGTTGAAAAGCAGGATAGTTTGGAAACTAACACACCTAAGAAGTACAAAAAAATATCGAAGTAAGAAAAAGTGAAAAACTTAAGGTTTTTCGGAAAAGAATTCTGGTTGACGGTTTTTTTGGTAGCGGGAATAGTTTTGGTTGACCGAATAAGTAAGGAAATTGTTTGGAGCGGTTTTCGAGAACAGATTGTATGGAATAACGGAATTAGTTTAGGGTTTTTAGCAACGAATGATTTGTTTAGCAAAATAATATTACAGATTGTTATCTGTTTGGCGGTGTTTGGGTTTTTGTATTGGTTGGTTTCTGAGTTTAAGAAAAAGGATAAAAATTACTTTGTAATATTACCGCTGGGAATGGTTGTAGCTGGTGGAGTGAGTAATTTAATTGATCGGATGCTTTGGGGAAGCGTGATGGATTTTATTCCATTTTTTGGTTTGTGGACATTTAATATTGCTGATTTTTCAATTAGCGTCGGTGTGATTTTATTACTTATAAATAAACTGGCTTATGATTTCTGGAAACGTTAAGGTAATTTATGAGGACGAGGAGTTGCTGGTCATTGAGAAACCATTTGGTTTGGTAGTAAATCGAGCGGATTCCACAAAAAGCCAAACATTGCAAGAAATTCTGGAAGAGTATTTTGGGTATGAACAGCTTGGCGGTCCTGGTAAGCGAGCTGGAATCGTGCATCGACTAGACAAGGATACAAGTGGGGTTATGTTGGTTGCAAAGTCTGAAAATTCGATGGCAAATTTGCAATTACAATTCAAAAATCGAGAAGTAACAAAGATATATACGGCACTCACACATGGTTTTACAAAAAAAGAGTTTAAAGTGACACTTAGTTTGGCAAGATCGAAAGCAAATCGGCTGAGGTATTCAACGAATAAGGATGGTAGACAAGCAGAAACGGGTTTTGTAACTAAGGCATATTATCAAGTAAATCCTGAGGAGTCGTTAGTTATTAAAAAAAGATTGTCTAAGGATTTTTGGACAAGTTACGATAGGTTTAGTTTGGTTGAAGCGTATCCAAAAACTGGACGGACACATCAGATACGGGTCCATTTGCATAGTGTTTTTGCGCCAATAGTGAGTGATGAAATCTATGGAGGCAGAAAGTGGCTAAGAGTTGACCGCCTCTGGGCAGAAAGAATGTTCTTACATGCCTCAAAAATTAGTTTTAAACATCCCGAGTCTGGTAAGGTTGTCGAATTTGCATCTGAGCTCCCAAGTAGTTTGCAAGGGATTTTAAGTAAATTAGTTAAGGTTGAAGTTTGATTACCTAGGAATCAATAATAGAAAGAAGGTCTGCAGATAATATTTTTTGTATTTGCGGAAATTTTCATATGCAAAAACTAGGTAAGGTCAAAATAAAGAAAACATCTGAGCTGACAAAAAAAAGGAAGAGGAATCGTACGATTTTTTTTGTGGTACTGGTTTTATTTACACTGGCTCTTGTTAACGGAATTTTTAAGTTTGTTAAGTTTAGTGACTATGTATCACGGCCAATAGATGGAACAGACAAAAAGGTCTCAGGACGCTCTTGGAGTGCAGATAGGATAATTACAGTGGCCATTGACTCAAATCCAGTAGTTATGGCGGTTTTTGACCCTTCTACGGGCAAGGTTGGGGTGATTTCGATGCCAAGAGATACTTATAGTGTGGTTCCTTCGGACCTTGGGCTGTATCCTGTTTATTCAATTAGAGAGTTGGGTGAATTAAAAGGTGTACCAAGCGGCGAATTGTTTGAGAATACTTTGTCTAATTTTATAAACGCGCCAGTGGAAAGATATTTGTTTTTTCCAGAAAATGATGTTGTTTTAGGTCGAACTAAGGAGGAAATTCTTGGGAAGATGAGAAATGCTTTTTCGATTCAAAATTTAATTACAGCACCATTTAAGGTAAACAAGGGAGAGATGGTAACAAATCTTAGCTGGTCTGAGTCACTTAAGCTTTGGTGGTTTGCTAGAGGGGTGCGAAGCGATAGGTTTGAATATTATGATCTTAGCCAAAATGGAGTAATTTCCGAAATTATTTTAGCCGATGGTACTCAGGCATACGGAGCGGATGAGGTGGGGGTTGCGGATTTTACAAGGAAAGTTTTTACGGAAGATAAAATATTGAAGGAGAAGTTAAAGATAGAAATTTTAAATGGAACTGACTCACCAGGTAGAGGTAACAAGATTGCGAATATTTTAGATAATATTGGCTGTGATGTAGTTCGAGTTGGTAATTACACTGGTGAAAGGCTTGAAAAAACAACAATTAATTTAAGCAAAAATAGCGAGAATAGTTTGACGATTGAAAGGCTGGAGGAAATATTGGACGCGAAAGGCGTGAGTAGTGATTTTACGGCCAGAGATGTTGACATCACGATTGTTCTAGGTCAAGATATTCTGAAAAGATTTTAGCTTTAATATACATATGATGTTTAGTGTTTGGATAGTTGCAGCAGTTACGGTTTTTGTTATTTCGCTAATTGTGGCGATTGTAAGTGTTGAAAGAGAAAAGAAAGAAGAACCAGAAACCGAGGATTTGCCTGATCGCGGAGACGCGGTATTGCTTTCAAAACCTATCGAGTCGCCGGTTTTAGGCCATGGCCAAGTACGTGAGCAGATAACACCCGAAGTTGACGTAGAAATGCTAGATGATACGAAACATACTCACACGGAAATAACTACAGATCAATTGGTGGCCGAACAAGTATTGCCAGAAATTCAAAAAACTGAAAGTTTGGAAAAAGTCGATGAGGACGAGGATGAAATAATTCCTAGATATCTAGAAGAAGAGATGAATGACAGGGAACAGTCAAAGAAGCTGGCTGGCGAAGTAGATCTTTAGATATTTTTTAGGTTGTAAAAGATGGGAGATTTGCCAAGGCTTTGGCGCGAGTTATTTCGAATAAGATAACTTGAACTTCCTTTTGGGTAACAGATTTGATGCAGCATTCAAAAGTATTTCCGGCAGTAATTAGTTTGAGAAGTTTGAATGATAAATCGTCTGGTAAGTTGCCAACATGCTTGTTGTCGTAAGTGCAGAGTTCAATTGAGTGTTTTTTTGGAGAAATTTTGAGTTTGTCACCAGAAGCTAGTTTTGAAAGCAAATTCTGGTCACCGATTTTGACTAGAGTAACTACCTTGGTTTTGCCTGGTTCTGAGGCTAATTTTTGAAATAATTCACGAAAATTTTGTTTATCTCCTTCGAGAGTTGGTGTTTTTTGGTCAGAAGATAATCGGTTGAGACGGGTAAGGTTTTTTTTGGCAATCACATTGAAACCGTCTAGGTCGGTAACAGATTTGTATGTTTGGCGTGATTTGGTAATATTGCCGGTTTCGAAATATGCTCTAGCTAATCGATTAAGGGTTTCGATGTGGTTGGGATTGTTTTTTAGGATCTTCTTGTTTATCTCAATCGCCAACTCCCAGTTATAGTCGAGTGCGGCTGAGACGGCCTGTCCTTCAAGCGTTTTATCCTCGTTAGTCATTAAGAGATAGAGTATATTGAATAAAAAATAAATGTCAATTTTTTTGGCAAACTAGCTACGAGGTTTAACTTTGACAAAAATATAATAATGGACTTTAATTTAGCACTACTAAACTAAAAACTTACAAATAAGAATGTCTGGACACAGTAAATGGTCAACAATTAAAAGGCAAAAAGGGGCAAATGATGCCAAAAGAGGAGCGGTTTTTACGCGACTTGCTAATGCAATTATGATTGCGGTTAAAGAAGGTGGTGGGGGAGATCCAGAGTCAAATTTTCGTCTTAGACTGGTACTTGATCAAGCAAGAGCAGCTAACTTGCCCAAAGATAATATTTCAAGAGCGATTGATAAAGCCTTAGGTAAGGGTGGTGGGCCAGCATTGGAAAGTATAACTTATGAAGGGTACGCACCAAATGCAGTGGCTATTTTGGTAGAAACAATTACCGATAATCGCAATCGAACGGCTGGTGAGGTAAAAAGTACGATTGAAAAAGCGGGAGGAAGCCTAGGGGGTCCTGGAACCACTCAGTGGATGTTTGAGAAGAAGGGCGTGATTGAGATTCAAACTGATGGTGAAGATGTGGATGAGTTTTTTTTGAAGGTGGCAGATTTTGGGGCTGATGATGTGATTGTAATCGACAAGAACTCTGTTCAGGTTATTACCAAACAGACCGATTTGAAAAAGGTTGAAGATCAGTTAAGGGAGGATGGGTATAATGTTATCTCAGCTGATTTTGATTACATTGCTAAAAATTCAACACATATTGAAGATGCTGACAAGATAAAATCGGTTTTAGGTTTAATTGAAAAACTTGAAGATTTGGGAGATGTGGTTAAAGTAAGTTCAAATTTGGACGCACCTGATTCGTTCTACGAATCTTTATAAAAGGCAAGAAAAATTTTTTAGATGCAAGAGTTAATTATTGGAATTGATCCTGGAACGGCAACAACAGGTTTTGGTGTATTGGATGTAACTTCGGGTTTGCCAAAACTAATTGAGTATGGGTGTATATCAACTCCGAAAAATTTGCAGATGCCGGATAGGTTACTTATGCTTTCGATGGGGTTGGATGACCTTTTTGGAAAATATATGCCACAAGCGGTGGTTATAGAAAATTTGTTTTTTGGAGTAAATGCCAAAACAGCAATAACAGTTGGTCAGGGCAGGGGTGTGGTTTTGGTAACGGCAGCGAAGTACGGCCTGCCGTGTTTTGAATATCAAGGGTTATCAATCAAAAAAGAAATTACTGGTAGTGGTAAAGCAGATAAAACAATGATTCAAGACGCAGTAGCAAAAATTCTTAATGTAAAAGCTTGGGAAAAACCAGTTCAGGGTTATCTGGATGATGCTGTTGATGCCTTGGCAATTGGGTTATTCCATTACCGCCAAATTAATCCTAATGATGAGGGTTTGGAAGTGAAAAAAGAAAAAAAACCAAAGAAGAAATGAGATTTTTTAAGCGGAAGCAGGGGAAAACCAAAAATCCAATGGCTGTAAGGACTAGCAAAATAAAGGTTGTAGATCGAATTACGGTTTCAAAGAGACAGATTCTGGTGCTTTTTTCTATTTTAATGACTGGCGGTTTGACTGTGTCCTTGTTATCCGAAGGTCGAAGTTTGTATTTACTATCACTTCTTTTGGCTGTTGCGGCAGGTCTTGTGACTGTTTGGGTTCTCAGAAAAGATTTGGCGGGTATCAAATATTTTGTGTTGCCGATTCTGCCTTTTTTCTTTACTTTTGCGATGGCATTATTTTTTCAACTGCTGCCGGAGAGGTGGTTAACGCGTTTACCGTTTATGGCTGTGTATGGGGTTTCGATTTATTTAATTTTTCTTAATCAGAATGTTTACAATATCGCAGCCATCAGAACAATTGCACTGCTTAGGGCAGCACATTCTGTGGGCTTACTGTTTACACTCATATCGGTTTTTATTATCAGTAACGTCACATTCTCTCTTAGGTTTAATTTTGTGATTCTGACGGTGATTTTGACAGTTATCTGTGGACTGATGATTTTTCAGACTCTTTGGTCTTTTGAATTGGAAGATTTGTTAACTAAAAGATTACTTAAGATGACTTTGGTACTAGCTTTAATTGTTGGACAGGTAGTGTTGACTCTTTCTTTTTGGCCAGCGGAGCCGACTGTTTCGGCCATTGTGGTGACTACTGCAGTTTATGTTTTATTAGGACTTAGCCAGGCATTTTACGCTGACAGGTTGTTTAGGCGAACGGCGATTGAATATATTTCGCTTGGTGTAGGAGTGTTTTTGTTATTGTTTTTGACGACAAGTTGGATAGAATAGGGGATAAAAACTTAGCTACGAATTGAAGCTATAAGAACGGTTCTGTTATCACCCATCAATTAAACCTATAGTATATTAAGTAATAATTAATAGACAGTAGAAAGTAAGCTAATATTCGAAAATTATATAAAAAATTTGCTGAAAAGCTAAAAATAAAAGTAAATAGAGGAGTAAAAAAAAGTAATTAGTCTTGTGAATAGAGAATTGTGATATAGTTTGATATAGTGTGAAAACTTGTGAAAATCGTCGTGAAAACTAATACCAGTCGAAGGCGGGGAGTGATAGTCGAAAATGTGGATAACTTATTTCTTACCTTGGTAACAGGTAAGATGTTTAAATATTCAGCTGTTTTAAATATAAGCCAGCACACATCACTCTTTTAGCTTTGAATATTCGAGAATAGCTTATTGTATTAGTCTAAATTGCGACTTAATACTTCGTATTATATACCGTAATACTTCGTATTATAGGGTCGTTTTGTGCAAAAAAGGAGTTTGGTCCTTGGGAGTGGTGTAGGGCAAAATTTAGTGATCAATTAGTAAGTGAATAGCACCACCAGTTAACCGAAATACTTAAGACTAATTAGTACACTCCACCAAGTCTTAAGAGCAGAAAAATGATATGTCGTACAATATAACTTTTGCGACGTAAAATATAAAAAACGGGGTGGGGACGAAAACACTAAAAATATAAGAATTAGTAAAATGTTTAAAAAATAAATTGTAAAATCTTTGATCTAGTTTGATTTAACCCCCTATGACTTGGGTTAATTATTTGTTTAATTTGATATGGTTTGTTATCTTAACCCCATTTTGGTGAAATTTTGCGGTATATATGCGGTTATTGGCTATAATTATTAAAAATTAATGATAGATTACCCTACCCAACTAATAAAAAGCCGTTTTAGGGCCAATTAGGGGGTTTTAGCCTCAATATATCGATATTTTAAGGCAAAGGTGGTATAAATGCTAACCAAGATTAGGTGAACATTAAATATTTGGAGGCAGGTCTTGTTTATTAAAAGATTTTTTCGGATGTTGTTGGTTTTTTGGTAAAGCTTTTGTTGTTAAGGCGGGTGGTTTTATTGGGGCTAACTTTTGCAGTCTTTGTAAGCTCTTTGGTCTGGATCTGGATTCAAGGTCCGACTTGGGTATACATAACACTGGTACTTTTGGCTCTTGCCTTGGCGGCTTTTGGTACCTCTGTTGCACAGATCTTTCGAGCCGATTAAGCTCTTATTTGGTTTTCGCTGGTTTTTCAATCCTTACTTATTAAATTCTAATGAATTGGGACTTGGACAACCGGTTTTTTCTTACAAATGATACGTCGCACAATATATGATAGAGTGGATATATGGACACTGCCCAAAAACCGTTAAAAGAAAAAACTGATAAGTTTGAGAAAGAAATTACGGAATTCTTGGAGTATTTGGAAGTTGAACGTAATGTCTCTCCCCTCACCTTACGGGACTATAAACATTATTTAGAAGTTTTTGCTAATTGGGCAAATGACAATAATATTGGCGAAATAGAAAGTGTTGATATTAAACAGATAAGGTCTTTTCGCTTGTTTCTGTCAAGAAAATTGACGCAAGACGGTGAGCCAATCAAAAAAATAACCCAAAATTACTATGTGATTGCACTGAGAGCAATGTTAAGGTTTTTGGTTAAAAATGACAGACAAGTCATTTCTCCCGACAAAATTGAGCTTGGTAAACAAGAAGGCAGACAGGTGAAGTTTTTGACTCAGGATCACTTAAATAGGTTACTGAATAGTCCAAATGTTAACGAGTTAAGTGGTTTACGTGATAAAGCCATTTTGGAAATGCTATTTTCGACAGGTTTACGTGTTTCGGAGATGGTTAGTTTGGATCGTGATTCGATTGATCTAAATTCTGGAGAATTTGGAGTTATGGGTAAAGGAAGAAGAGTTAGGGTGGTCTTTTTATCGCCTGATTCGGCCACTTGGGTGGCAAGGTACCTTAATGCCCGCGATGATCATTATGAACCGTTATTTGTAAGATATAAGGGTAAAAAATCTATTGTGGATGATGATGAAAGTCACAGGTTAACTTCAAGGAGTATTCAGAGAATCGTTGAGGGGTATGTAAAAAAAGCGCAGCTGCCGATTAAAGCAACGCCACATACCCTAAGACACTCATTTGCGACTGATTTACTTAATAATGGAGCAGATATTCGAAGTGTTCAGGAGATGTTGGGACACAAAAATATTGCCACAACACAAATTTATACCCATGTAACGAATAGACAATTAAGAGAGGTTCATCAGGCATTTCATGGAAGGAAAAAAGATAAATTAGATGAGTAGTTGTAAGAAGAAGCCCGCAATAGTTAATTGCGGGCAAGTGATGAAAACGTTCACAGGAGCTTGATTTGGCAGGTGATTAGCAGCGGTAAAAAGAGTAAATCTTCTTGTTGCCAAATTTGATGCCGATATCTTAGGCTCCTGACTGCCTCCTTAAGGAGAGGGATTGCGATTTCTGGCTGACTTGATAAGTCTTTACCATAATCGACTTCGATTGCCCGAGGGGTTGTGAGGTTGTAACTTAGTTCGGCGATCCAGAAGCTAGGCTTGTTGGGGTCAACAGCAACTGGTCTACCATCTGAATGGAAAAGCCTAGGTCTGTTGCGAATTAGGACTGTGCTGGTGCCGCGACGGTTCGTGGTGTTGGTAAAAAAAGCCAACCTTTTTGCTGTTGGATTGGCGTTAAGGAAGATTTGAGCGAGATTTTCGAGCTCGCTACTTTTTGCAGCGGGTTTGGAAAATACCACTTTTTATTTTCTCCTCACAAGAGAACAAGGGTTTACTACCGGTTAAGGTGCATAGGTTATATTAACAAAAAAAATGAGAAAAAAACTACAAAGTTTTGTAGGTTAGAGTGACTGAGAGTTTGATTTCTCCGCTTCCAGGATTAATGTCAGTTTGAGCCACAGCTGGTTCACTGCCACCTATTCCTTGTTTAATCGTATCTGCCTCGTAAGAGTGAAGGTAAGAATCTGAGCCTTGTTCGTATTCACTGTAATAAATTATTTTGCCTAAAGAAATTCCTGCGGTTTTTGATGTGATTTCGGCTTGTCTTTTGGCGTTTTCAACTGCTAGTTCACGTGCTTGATCAAGCGCTTTTTGACGGTCCTTGAGGCTAAATTGCAGGTTGTTTATAGTATTAAGCCCACCCGCAGTTCCCGCGTCAATTACATCCCCGACTTTGTTAAGTTCTGTAACTTTGATATTGAGTGTGATGTTGACGGTATAGTCTTTGATTGCCCTATTTGTAGATGTGTAGTCGTAATTGGGGTTAATGTTGTAACTAATTGTTTTTATATCATCGTTTTTGATACCAAGGGTTTTGAGAGATGCTTTGACGGTTTCGATTTGGCTATTGGCTTTGGTTTGGGCTGATTTGACACTGGTGTCGTTAATAATAATACCAAGTGAAATTTCGGCTTGGTCTGGAGCGACAGCGACAATTCCTTCGCCAGTTACGGAAAAATCTGTGGAGATTGATTGGGTAGTGTGAAAGACAGG
>CAYQLK010000006.1:0-20436 GCA_964418515.1 uncultured Gammaproteobacteria bacterium
CTGAAAAAATTGAATTGAAAAATCCAGCAGTAATAGTCACAGCATTCGAGCCAAAGCTACCAAGCTGACCAGTGATTGATCCAGATATCTGATCGGATGAAATATTATTAATTATCAAAACATCGTTAACTTGGTTAATAAGACTTGGTAAATTTTCTATTAACAAGGAAGTCTGTTCAATAAGTGGGGGAATAATTACTCGGAAAATAAGAATAATGAGACCAATTACTACTAAATAAATTATTCCAATCGAAAGAGGTCGGGGAATTTTGCGTCTAACTAAAAAATCAACTGGACTTCTTAATGTTGAAACAAAGATAAAGGCAATAAAGATAAGAAATATTACATCTAATAATTTTAATAAAATCCAAGATGTCGCCAAAGTTGCTAAGGTAAAAATAATTGTGCGATGTGAAATCTCAATTTTTTCTGGAAAGGTTTTCATTATTTATTATTATACCAATCTAAAACGTCAGTTTGAATATCATTCTGTATTGTGTCGATGTTTTGACTGTTAATCTCATAAACATGAGCATTTTTTGTTTTACGCATCCATGTTAATTGGTTTTTGGCATATTTATATATGGCGATTGGCAAATGAATATCTAAGTACTCTTTTGATATTTCTTCGTTTAGATATCTATTAACTTCACGATAAACAAGTCCAATTGAATTTAGAATTTCATCGGAATGTTGCGTTTTTAATAATTTAACTTCTTCTATAAGTCCCATCCTCAGCTTTTCCTGATACCAAGAATCAATTCTTAATCTTAATATTTCTTTGTCTGGTTTAAGATAAATAAAAAAACAATCGTATTTATTAGCAACTGGCTCGTTTTTTTGTAAATTTTGAGAATTTAAAAAAACCTCAATTGCTCGGATTATTCTTCTTGGGTTATGTTGGTCCGAAAAATTTAAATTTTGATATTTTTCTGGACTAATCTTGTTTAAATAGGTTGTTAATTCCAATAAAGATTTTTTGGCAAGTCTATTTCGAAGCGCTTGATCGGGTGCAATTTCTATACTTTCAATTGAATTTAAAAGACTACTTACATATAAACCCGTACCGCCAGCGATTATACCCACATCCTTTGTCATGAAGATATTATTTATGACGTTTTGAGTGTCTTTATTAAAATCTGATACAGAATAAGTTTGACTAGGCAATATAACATCATACAAATTGACTTTTATGTTATCGATTAGCCAATATCTTTTTTCTTTTTTTATTAAATCTAATTTTGAAAATTTTCCTGTTCCAATATCCAAGCCTTCAATAACTTGGCGTGAATCAGCAGAAATAATTTCTGTCTTTAATCTTTTTGCGAGCTTTATTGACAAGCTGGTTTTTCCTGAAGTAGTTGGTCCATAAATAATTATTAGTTTCTTTTTCATTTAATTAAAGATTTTTAAACTGAACTGAACTAGAATACTATATTTATGGGCATAATTACGCTACTTTCGCGATATTTTAATTTTTTTGTTCGACACTGGATTTGGATAATTTTTCTTTTAGCTATTTTTTTCAGATTCTTCGACTTAAATTGGGATGGAATTTACAAGCTACACCCAGACGAATTAAATATTTCAATCGCGATTCACAATATGGAAAAAAATCCTGATTTTAATCCTGATTTTTTTGCTTATGGAACTTTGCCAATAGGATTAATATTTACTATTAAACAATTCTTTTTAAGTTTTTTTGAGATTTCACTTAATGACTACATGATAGGTAGGTTTATTTCAGCGACTTTAAGTAGTTTATCGATTTTAATTTTTTATAAATGGATTAAATCATTCGCAAAAAATATATATCCAAAAAATGAACAGTTATTTCTGTTTATTACAGTTTTTATACTTGCCTTTTCCCCTGCTGTAATCCAATCAGCACATTTTATGACGTTTGAAGCAATATTGGTCTTCGAGTATTTACTTTTCTCTCTAGCTGCAACTAATTATTTAATTAAAAAAACTAAGCTTTATTTATTTTTTGTTGGACTAATTACTGGTATGGCGATAGCAACAAAAATTACCAGTTTTTTCTTATTTCCAATTTTTGCTTTGGTTATATTTTTATCTTTCTTCAACAAATCAAACCAAAAAAATAGTTTCTTAATAATTGTTCGTCACTTAGCTTATTTTATTATTATTTCAGCACTTACGGCTGCAGTTTTATCACCGTTCTCAATTATGTATTGGGATAAATTTTTAGATGTAATAAAATATGAAAATTCAGTTGCAAATGGCAGTTCGAGAGTTTTTTACACTCAACAGTTTTTTGATACTACTCCTGTTTTTTTTCAAATAAAAAGCGTTTTGGATTTTATACTTGGAGGATTCGTTTGGTTGATTTTTACGATAATAGGATTTTATTATTTCGCAAAAAATTCAAAACAATATTACTTATATATTCCACTTGCTTTTTTACTACTTGGATGGTTGCCGACTAGCTTTCTATTTGTTAAATGGATTAGATATTCCGTTTATTTTACTCCATTTTTTGCAATCTTTGCGGCAGTTGGGATTATGGGAATTTTTAGAAATCATATAAAAATACATAGAGCATTATTATTATTTACCTGTATTTTTAGCTTAATTAATCTGTTGATGTTTTTTAAGGTATATATTGCTGAGGACTCGAGAATTACCGCGGCGAAATGGGCTGAACATTCCATACCTGAAAATTCAAATATTTTATCGGAGCTTTATGATTTAAGCATAATCCCGTTCAATAATAAATTTATGGATTCAATTACATTATTTGATTTTTATAGCTTGAATGACATAGCCACGTCAAAGCTTTTATCCAAACAACTTGAAAACACTGAATACATTATTTCTGCAAGCCAGAGGGTATGGGGAAATCTAAATTATCAAAAAGGTGACCTTTATAAAATTAATTACTATGATTCATTAAATAATTCTAGGCTGGGATTTGAATTAGTATATACATCCAATATTGACACTGATTTTTTAATATTTGGATATAGCCCAAAAAGATTAGAAGAGACGTTTTCTGTTTTTGACCATCCCGAGGTGAGAATCTACAAAAAAACCAATCAAAAAACCTCAGAAGAATATTTTAAAATTATTACTGCAAAATAATCTAATGCAAGCTTTTATTTTAGCTAATCTAAAGAAAAAAAAGTTTTTAATACTACTAATTTTTTTAGTAATTTTAGCTTTTACAATTTACGTTAGATTTATCAATTTGAATTGGGATTTAAGTTATTCATTTCATCCAGATGAAAGAAACATTATTGGCTCAAGTGTTAACGCAAGCTGGTTTTATGATCCAGGTTTTTATTCTTATGGTAGCTTTCCAAGTTATGTATATCGAACGATTGCTGACTCTTTAACACTAATTACAGGCGAAAATTATGTTAGTTACTCAAACTTACTAATTATTGGTAGAGCAACCTCAGCGTTTGTCGGAACAATTAGTGTAATTTTATTTTATTTTTTACTTAAAAGGTTTTTTTCTAGTTATTTTTCACTGCTTGGCATGGTGTTTATGTCCACGAGCATGTACCTTATTCAAACGTCTCATTTTGCAACAACAGAATCCTTAATGTTGATGTACACAATTTTAATTTTGCTGTCGACAATAAATCTTGTACGCAAAAAGAATATTATTTGGTCGATTATTCTAGGTTTAATTTTTGGAATATCACTTGGAACAAAAATAACCTCCACTAGTTATTTATTAATTATATTATCAGGATATTTATGGATATTTAAAAAAAATTTTAAATCAAAATTAATTCAGACTTTAGGATTATTATTGCTAACTTTGTTATCAGCAGTATGTATGTTAATTATTACTTGGCCATGGTTATTTTTAAACTTTGATAAGTTTTTAGAGGCATCTAAATATGAAATTGGTGTTATTAACGGATCATTAAGTGTTCCATACACAAAACAATATATCGATTCTTTAAATTATTTTTATGAACTAAAAAATTTGTTGTTCTGGAGTTTGAACTTTCCAATATTATTTTTATCTGCTTTTGGATTAATTGTAATGATAAAAGGTTTTGTTAAGAAAAATGATGCAATAGTTGTTACTCTGCCATTTTTTATTTTGTACTTCTTAATGATCGGACAAAATTTTGCAAAATTTAATCGATATATGATTCCAATTATTCCAATATTTATAATACTTTCAATATTTTTTCTAAAATTTATATATTCTTATCTTAAACTTAAATCTATTAAAAATTACTATTTTATTGCTTTAATTTTTGTTTTGATAATGACTCAAATATTTTTTGGACTTTCCTATTTGTCTATATATTTTTCCGAACAAACTAGAATCACGACATCAAAATGGATTTATGAAAATGTTCCATCAGGATCGAAATTGCTGACAGAACACTGGGATGACGGCTTACCGATACCAATTGAAGGATACGCTGCTAACTACCACTCAGGAGAGCTTAAAATGTATGATCAAGACAGTGAGGAAAAAATTTTTGTGCTTGCTGAAAAATTATCATCATCTGACTACATAATTTTGTCGTCACGTAAATTGTGGACTACAATAATTAAACTTGAAAATGAGTACCCAATATCTTCTATTTATTATAAAAGGTTGTTTTCTGGAGAACTTGGATACAATATAGAATATCAAGGAAGATCGTTTCCAAGACTAGGTAATTTAATATTAAATGATAATTGGGCTGATGAGTCGTTTCAAGACTATGATCACCCAGAAACTTATGTGTTTAAAAACCAAAGCAAATTACCGAGAAATGAGTTACTCAAGCTACTAAAAAAATAATGCCAAAAAATCAAAGGAAAATAAATATAGGTATTGATATTGATGGAATTTTTGTTGATAAACCACCTCTAGTTCCAGCAAAGGTAATTAATTATTTATACAGAAAAACTAATAGTAAATCATTGGAATATAAAATTCCTATTAACTATTTTGATAAAAAAATGCGAATTATTAGTCATTTAAAAATATTTAGACCAATTATTAAAAATAATCTTAATTGGTTTAAAGAGAGTTTAAATAATAAAGATATAAATATTTTTATTGTGTCAGGTAGATATTCGTTTTTGGAAAACAGAACGAAGAAATTACTGAAAAATAATGGTATTAATCTTCAGAAAGAGAAAGTTAAATTAAACAGTAAAGACATTCAACCTCATATTTTTAAAAATCAAATAATTAAAAATTTAAATATTGATTTTATGATTGACGACGATATTTTTATGTTGAAGTACTTATCAGCACATAATCCAAATACTACTTTTGTTTGGTATGCAGGCTCTCCTTATTTTAAGTCAAATTTAGACTACAAATTAAATCAGTTTAAAAATTTAGTTAAGATTGATAACTTAAAGAATCTAAACAAGCTAATAAAATAATGATATTTGCAATAGTTCAAACATTATATATTTGGATAATTTTTTTGGTTTTATCTTTTGTTTTTTATCCAGTTGCGAAAGCATATTTTTCTAAATCGTTTGACAAAGGATGGATAGCTGCAAAAGTAATCTCACTACTTATAATTTCATACACAGCATATTTAATTGGGATACTAAAAATTTTTAAATTTAGTACTTTGGAACTATGGCTAATATTGGGATTCTTTTTTGTTTTAATCAGGTTTATTTCTTGGAAACGAAACAAAACAGACAATAAAGTAATTATTATTGATACTAGGCTCGTTGTTGTTGAATTAATTTTTCTTTTTCTATTTATTCTAATGTCGCTAATTCGGGGATTTCAGCCCGATATTTATGGACTTGAAAAATTTATGGACTATGGATTTATTCGCTCAATTACAGAGGGCGCTTACTTTCCTCCAAAGGATATGTGGTGGGCAGGTGAGCCGATAAACTATTACTATTTTGGGCATTTATGGATTGCTGTATTAATCAAAATTTCTGGAATTGACCCTGCAGTTGGATACAATATTGGACTGAGCTCTATTTTTGCTTTAAGCACTACATTAATAATTGTTACTGTAAGAACCTGGACAAAAAATATATGGTTTGGATTTTTGGGAGCATTCATTCACTCAGGAATTGGAAATTTACAATTTATCACAACTGTTTTTAAAAAAGGTTGGGATCAATACTGGTACCCCGACGCTTCGAGATTGATACCTGGAGTTATAACGGAATTTCCTGTTTATAGTTATGTCGTTTACGACCTGCATGCCCATGTTATTAACATTCCTGTAGCAATCTTAATTTTAGGTTTACTTGGTCAAATATTTTTGAATAAAACTTTTCGTTATATAGACTCAGTTTTATTTGGTTTTATTTTGGGAATTTGTTTTATGTCTAACGCTTGGGATCTCCCAATATATTTAATTGTTGCATTTGTTGCAGTTGTGTTTTTTACACTAAAAAATATTTCCACGAAAAAAGACTTATTTCACTTAACGAAAAAAGTTGCTATAACTTTTGCTACAGTATCAATTACTGTCTTACCCTTTTTAATATTTTTTAAAAAGGTTGATGCTCCGATTTTATTTACTGACTATCACAGCCCAATATATATGATGTTTCAGCTATGGGGATTGTGGTTAATTGTTGCACTTAGTTTTTTTGCTTTTTTGTTAGTTTTTAGAAGAAAAACTAAATATTTTGATTGGTTTATCGTTGCACTATTCCTTTCAGCATTACTATTTTTGATAATACCAGAATTTGTTTACGTTAAAGATATTTACGGTCAGGACTACCAAAGAGCAAATACAGTATTTAAACTAACTTATCAGAGTTGGAATATTTTTGCTCTGGCCTCAGCTTACACAATTTGGCGAATTTTTAGTAAAAATAATTTGGGTAAACTTAGATTTCTAAAATATTTATGGATATTTATTATTTTAGTTTTAATCGCAAGTTGTTTTGCATACACTGTTAAGGCTTATATGACAGGTTATGGTGATTTTAAAAACTTTTATGGACTAAACGGGGAAAGATTTATAAAACGAATCTATAGTGATAATGAAGTTTTAGGTATAAATTGGATTAAAGACAATACGAATTCTGAAAATGTTGTTTTAGAGGCAAGTGGAGATAGTTATTCAGATTACCAAAGAATATCTGTAAATACTGGTCGACCAACTGTGGTGGGATGGGCGGTTCACGAATGGTTATGGAGGGGTGGTTTTGATCCAGTTGGCGCAAGACAAACTGATGTACAAACAATTTATACAACTAATGATGATCAAATTTTTAAAGAGTTAATAAATAAATATAAAGTTGTATATATATATTTAGGAAATTTGGAGAAACAAAAATATTTAAACATTCCTGGACTTGGTTTAATCAATAATACGACTGAAGTGTATTCGAATCCAAATGTGACGATTTATAAGGTCAAGAATTGGTGATTAGATCAGAAATTTTTTTTGCATCCCTTATTGCATAGTTTGTCCCCCTGTCGAATGGATAGATTTGCGACATTGTACAAAGATAAAGGTTTTTTATTGGTGTCTTTTGTTTAGGTATAGATTTGTAATAATTATTTTCAACAATTGGTTGCGCGTACAGAGCGTTAAATTTTGAATAACTTTCAATCCAATTAGCTGAAAATTTTGGATTTATTTTTTTAAGATAAGGAAAAAATATTTTAAAATTTTGCTCTGCAGAATTAGTAAATAATTGATTTGAGTGATTTAAGTAATTACCAATATAAAGGACTGATTTGTTTTTGTACGGTTTACGGGGAACAAAGTTCGTGTGTTCAATTAACACTAAAAACGGAAAATCCTTCTCCATAATATTCAACCAGTAGTAATCCATAAAAGATTTATGAAGTACTAAATTTAGAGTAGTTGCAGAAATCATTTCTTTTAATTTTAGGTTTTTGGCATACTTTGTATTTTTTATTTCAGGAGTTATTTTTTCAAATACGGAAGGTGGAATTGTAGCAACCACTGAATCGTATAATTTTGATTTACCTTTAAAGGTAATTTTAATTTTATTGCTTTTAGTTGATTTGATATTAATTACAGGAGAATTAAGGTAAATGTTTCCATTATTTTCTTTAATTTTAGAGTCGAGTGTCCTAAAAAACATTTCGTATCCGCCTGAAAAGTAACCTAGTTTGGCAGTACGAGAGTGAATTCTTGCCCAAAACCAAGACATTGATATTTTTTCAGAATAACTTCCAAATTTGGCAACTAGTAACGGTTCCCATACTTTTGCATAACTTTGTAACCCAAAATATTTAATAATCCAATCTTTAGCTGTGATGTTTTCAAATTTTTTATATTTTTTTGTTTTTTTTAAATACGCAGCAACAAGCCCAGTGCGAATTCTTGAATAAATACTAATTGGTTTGAATTTCAATAAATCAATTGGTGAGGAAAAAGAAAAAATTTTACCATCAATAAATACACCATCTTTAGATTTTTTAAAATGAAGCAATTTTGATAACCCTAATTCCTCAACTAAACCCCTAAAATATTTATCGCTGTAAAACATATGGTGAACAAATTTTTCAGTTGACTTACCCTCGATAGAATAAGACCCACCTAATCCGCCGATATCATTACTACTTTCAAAAACATCGACTTTTATTCCTTTTTTGGATAAATAGTAAGCAACTGACAAACCACAAGCTCCTGCTCCAATAACAGCGACTGATTTAGTTTTTGGCATTAGAATTAAAGACTTTAGGATTGGTTAACTTATCAAGAATGTGAAATCTTCGATTTTTTTCGTCAGAAGAAATATTATCACCAAACGCTTTGTGGGCAGCAGTAATTTCTCTATCTGAGTATTCGGACACAAATCCAACACTAAAGCCAACTTTTTTACATAATTTAACAGTGTTATTAAAAGCTACCTTACTTTCGCCAGGAAATCCAACAATAATATCTGTACCGATTTCGACATTCGGAATATTTTTTCTTATCTTATTAACTAAATTAAGATATTCTGTACTAGTGTACCAGCGATTCATTTTTTTGAGTATTTCATCATCCCCCGACTGTACTGGTAAATGAATATATCTGTCTATGGCTGGGTTGTCGGCAATAACTTTTATTAGCTCATCAGAAAAATCCCACGGGTTGGATGTTAAAAAAGATATTTTGGTTAATTTTTTATTTTTTGACAGTTGTTCTAAAAGCTGAGGAAAAATTGTTGGTATTCTTAATCTGCCAAGATGCGAAACCCATATTGGCTTAATTTTCTTTCCGTCGGGTAGTTGAAATAACTTATTTTTTTTAACCAAATCGGCCCCATATGAATTAACATTTTGCCCAATCAAGGTGATGTGATTGTATCCATTTTCCGTTAAACTTTTTACCTCAGAAATTATCTCTTCAAAGGGTCTTGAGACTTCTCGACCTCTGGTAAAAGGAACAACGCAAAAAGTACAAAAATTATTACATCCGTTCGAGATTGGAACCCAAGCATGTTTTAAATCTTTTCGGATAGCAGGATATGAAAATCCGACTTCCTCGAGAGGTAAAAATTCGTCTACTTCAGGTAGCCAATATATTAGTTTTTTTAATGCTTTACCAGTTGGATCGTGTGCTGCCATTCCTACCATACAACCTGTTAGGGTAATTTTTGCCGATGATTTTTGAGATTTAATATTTGTTATTAAACCTCTAACCCTATCTTCGGCACTTTGCCTAATTGAACAGGTATTAATAATAATTTCGTCTGCTTGTTTTAAAGTATTAACCTCTTTAAAACCTCGACTATTATAAAAACCAGAAATTCTCTCTGAGTCGGCGTAGTTGGCTTGACAGCCAAATGTTTTAATAAAGTATTTAGGAGTTTTCTCCGCTTTTTTTATCTTCATTTGATCCAAATATCCAAATTCCTTTTGATGAGTATTTTAGCGAACTTACAGGCTTGGCGCCAATTAATTCACTTTTTAAAATTTTTTTTTCTCTAACTTCGGCTCTTAGTAAGGCTTTTCTTAGACCACCGGAACCGTTTTCAATTCTACGAGCAATTCTCATAACAGTATCCGTTCCAACCCCTGCTTTACTAGCAGCTTGACGAACAGATTGCCCTTGAGATAGCAACCTCGCCACATACCACCTGTGAGATATCATTCTTAATTCTGATTCTGTAAGCAAATCAGAGATAAAAGACTTCCAATTGTCTCGAGATGAAGAAAGGTCCGTGAAAATATCAAACAAAAACTCGACTTCAGATAATGATTTTTTATTAGCTTTGGAAAATTGAGGTTTTGCCATATGTATGGATACAGTTATTTAAGCGCAATAATAAACCATTATTTAAAATAATTCAACTAAATGTAAATTATTTAATGTGTTTTTTAAGACTTTTTCCAGCAGTAAAGCCAGGAATTTTATGCCCAGGGATATTAATCTGGCCACCAGTTTGAGGATTCCTTCCTCTTCTTGTTGCTCTTTTCCTAACTTTAAAGGTCCCAAAACCAGTCAATACAACTTTATCTCCTTTTGCAAGGGAGTCTCTGATTGCAATTAACATTGCGTCAACTGCACTAGTTGCAGCTTTTTTGGTTAAGCCTGCTTTTTTAGCTACTTTTTCAATTATTTCGTTTTTTGTCATTGAAGCCTTTCACCTCCTTGGTGAGGTTAATTATGAGATTTATACTATTCTAACAAACTTTTAGTTAGTTTGGTCAGATGCTCTTGTTTCTCTGATGACGGTAACTTTAATTTGTCCTGGCCTCATCGCAATTTCTGTCTCGAGCCTTCTGGCTATATCATGGGCTAGGGTATTAATTCCTTTATCGTCAACCTTTTCAGGCCTCACAATAACCCTAACTTCGCGACCAGCTTGAATTGCAAATGATTTTTCTACTTCAGGATAAGAGTCTGCAACTTTTTCAATATTAGACAATCTATCAATGTACTCTTCAACTGGTTCATGTCTAGCACCAGGACGTGAACCGGATATTGCGTCTGCAATGTAAACAATCATCGATTCTACAGAAGAAAATGGTTCATCTTCATGATGTTGAGCAATACAATCAATAGCGGCTTGAGGAACACTGTATTTCTTAGCAAGCTCAACACCTTTGGTAACGTGAGTTCCGTCGGTCTTGGCAACGATTTTACCCACGTCGTGAAGTAAACAACCAAGTTTGACGATATTCACATCAGCACCGACTTCGTTAGCTAAAGCGATACCAATCTTGGTCTCTTCTAGAGTGTGAACAATCAAATTTTGCCCGTAGGAGAATCGGTATTTAAAACGCCCAAGCATTTTGACCAAATCTGGATGTAAATTATAGACTCCGACAGCGTGGCAAAGCTTTTGTCCTTCTACAGCCATAATCTTTTCTAATTCACTCTTTGTTTGTTCGTATATTTCTTCAATTCTTGTGGGTTGAATTCTTTGATCTTTAATTAGGCGTTCCATTGTGACTCTGGCAATTTCTCTCCTTACAGGGTCAAAACAAGAAAGGCGAATTTGATTTGGTACATCGGTATCAAAATCAACATCAACACCAGTGATAGTTTCATATGTACGAATATTGCGACCCTCTTTGCCAATGATTCTACCTTTTATATCTTCTGATGGTAAATTCACTACAGAAGTTGTGTACTCTGCAACATAATCAGTCGCACCGTGTAGCATTGAGTCAGTTAGTATTTCTCTGGCTTTTTCATCAGATTTTTCTTTAATTGTCTCTTCTGCTTCTTTAATTCTTTTTTCTATTTCGTCGGATAATTCCATTTCCAAGCTCGAAAGTAGTTTTTGCTGAGCTTCGTTCTTTGTCATCCCTGCTGATTTTTCTAAAGTTTTTAGAAGAGCTTCACGATCTTGTTCAAGTTTATTCTTAAAATCTTCTATTTCCTTTGCTCTTTTGTCTAAATCTATGTTTTTTGATTCGGTTTCAGCAAGAGCACGAGTTATTTCTGCTTGTTCTCTTAAGATTTTTTGTTGTAATTCTAGAGATTTTCTTTGCGAATCCTTAAGGTCATTTTCTACTTGTTTTTTCATTTGAAAAACCTGATCTCTGGCTTCAAGAATGATTTCTCGAGCCTTTGACTGGGCTTCAAGTACTACTGTGTGTTGTTCGACAGAAACAGATTGAATTTTTACTGTTTTACCATCTGATTGGCTTTGGAGTGCTTGTGATTGTGACGAAACTACAGCTGTGACACTTCGTTTTTTGACTGGTGCTACAGGTTGAGAATCTTCGATTGTTTTAATAAATTTTCCAAATATTGACATTTTTTCTCCTTATTTTTGGAGAAATCTGAAACCAAAAGGTCAAAATAGATTATGCCTGACTAAAAATAAAAATCAGGTGAGATTCTAAACAATGAGAAAAATCTGTTTTCTTTCCAAGAACCATAATTCTATTACTTTTGATACAAATTTCGCGTACCTATAAATTTGAGGTGATTTTAGACTTTTTTTAGCTTTAAGTCAATCGCTTTTTTGGAAATTTCATATTCGAAACCTCTTGAAATCAAATACCTGATTAAGTTGTTTTTTACTTTAAAGTCGATTTTGTCTTTTAGGTTTATATTTTTAATTTTTTTTTCTAAACATTTTTGGGCTAAGTCAATTTCTGTCACTTCTGAAGCGTTTACAATTTTGTTAATTATTTCTTTATCTACTCCTTTTTGAACTAATTCCATCTGAATTAGTTTTTTGCCTTTATTTGCCTTTTGTCTGGATAATAAAAACCAAGATGTAAAAGCTTCGTCGTTTATTACTGCTAGTTTTTTAAGTTTTTTACTAATTCTTGAAGTCTCTTTTTCGCTTTGATTTTTTCTTTTTAGATAGTCAATTACTTCTTTTTCCGAATGCGGCCTTGAGGTTGAAAATCGAAATACAAGATCAAAAATATTTTTATCAATTTTTGATTTTTTTAGTGATGTAATTAGTGATCTAGAAATCTCATCACCTAGTTTGATTTTTTTGGTAAAAACATCTTCAATATTTACTGAAAACGCATATTTTCCATCTAGAAAAATATTAACTAGGTCCTTTCTCCTAACTTGAGCAGAAATCTTGGTAACCTTTGGCATCTACGATTTTAAATTAAAAGCCTCGCGGATCTTTTTTTCAATCTCTGTTGATTTTTTAGGATTTTCAAGGAGAGCTATTTTGGCTGCTTCTTTGCCTTGACCTAATATTTCACCATCGTATTTGTAAAATGAGCCAGATTTTTCAATTATTCCTAGTTCGTTGCCAATATCAATAAGACTACCTTCCTTAGATATTCCACTGTCTCCCATAATATCGAATTCTGCTTGTTTAAAAGGCGGAGCTACTTTGTTTTTTACAACTTTAACGCGATGACGAGAGCCTATTACTACTTCACCATCTTTTATGTTTTCAATCTTTCTGGAATCAAGTCTAATAGTCGAATAAAATTTAAGTGCTTTGCCACCAGTGGTTGTTTCTGGATTGCCAAACATTACGCCAATTTTTTCTCTGAGTTGGTTGGTAAACACAACTACGGTTTTTGACTTAGATATAGCGCCAGTTAATTTTCTTAAAGCTTGTGACATTAGTCTTGCTTGAAGACCCATCACAGAGTCACCCATTTCACCTTCTATTTCTGCCCTCGGGACAAGAGCGGCAACTGAGTCAATAACAAGTACGTCAATTGCACCTGACCTAATAAGGGTTTCGGCAATTTCTAAGGCTTGCTCGCCAGTGTCAGGCTGGGAGATAAGCAATTCATCAAGATTAACTCCTATTTGTGAAGCTCTTTGTGGATCAAGAGCGTGTTCAGCGTCAATAAAGGCTGCAGAGCCGCCTTTTTTTTGAGCTTCTGCAATTAAATGTAGGGCGATTGTTGTTTTACCTGAGGCTTCAGGTCCATATATTTCAATGATTCTTCCGCGTGGAAAACCGCCAACTCCAAGAGCAAGATCTAGTGCAATTGAACCAGATGGAATTACTTCAATATCAAACTTTGGCCCATTTTCTCCCATTTTCATGATTGATCCTTTGCCGTATGATTTTTCAATTGAATCGATAGCGTTTTGAATTGCTTGAAGACGTGCTGAAGAATCAGAATGAGAGATAGTTTCTACAGGAGAGTTGTTGCTTTTTTTTGTTTTCATTTTTTTTATTTTTTTTATACTGTGCTTATTCATACTAGCAAAGAAAACCCGAATGTCAATACGTTTTGAATATTGATGTATTGATACACTGGTACAAATTAATTAAACAAAACTTACAAGAAAAGTTGTAAAATATCAAAGCTAAATTTTCGGGGTGTGGCGCAGCTGGCTAGCGCGCAGAGCTGGGGGCTCTGAGGTCGAAGGTTCAAGTCCTTTCACCCCGACTTAATTTTATTTTTTAGGAATTGGGGTGGGTTGAATTTGATTTTTGATAAGAAAAGATTCGACTATTTTGTTGGATGGCATTTCCACTTGATCATCTGATTCTTGAGAAAGTATGTAGTAGTTGTGATTAGTAACATCAGTTCCTCCTTGAAAAATATTGACATAGGAATCAGCGTTTTTAACGGCCGATCCGGCCTTAAAATATCTCATTCCTCCAGTTTCGTTTTTTTTCGCTAACCAGCCAATATATTGTTGGCCTTCGCTTGGCTCTTTGAGATTATTTATCTTGACATACAAAGTAAACGACCCACCAAAAAACGAAGTGTGTGCTTTGCCGGTAAGACCAAAATTATTTACATCGACAATGTCGCCTGAGTATTGATAACTTAGCTCGTCTGGACTGAGAATTTTTTCATATTTTGATCCGGAATTTTGAATACCTTGTGCTTGTGAAATTGATTTGGTCATATTCTCAATTAAGATAAAACCAGCCATTATGACTGCCACAACAACAACTAATAACAAAATAAGTACATTACCTTTTTGGTTCATTGTCTAATTTTTAAAAACATAGAACATTAAGTCAACTGGTTGAAATTACAAAATAAAAAAGTAAGGAGTACTAAGTGTTTGGTGTTGACCAACCCTTTTAGTCAAGCTTTACAGCTTAGTACTCCTTAGCGAAGAAATTAAAACTCTAGCGATGCCGGTCGCTTATGGTCTTACTATGGCACTTCTGATATTGCCATGTACCTGTTTGAGATCCCAGACTTGTACAGCGACTCGTTCGTTTCAAAGAAGACGTCGACCTGAGTGAACTCGAGGTGACCTCTATCCTCACAAACTACGATGCCAAAGCCAGAAATCTCCAGTTTTTGGCCCAGTTGCCATTTGGCACCACAAGCTGCGGCACCGACGTAGACGGCCTGACCGGAAGACATGTTTCCGCAATATCCTCCACCGTCCCAGATTGGGAAACCACTAACCTGACGGCAGTAGTAACCAGTAACTTTGCCCTGAACCTGTACACCGCCAGTTGAGGCTGCAGAAACTGCCTGAGCTGTTTCTGGAATTGGTGTTGCGATTCTTGGCTGAACCGTTGGTGGCACCGTAGGCTCAATGGTAGGCGTGTTCGTGACCTCGACAACCAGTGTTGGTGTTGAGGTAGGCAAATCAGCCTGAGTTGCGACCTCTGACACTTGAGGCGTCTGAGGTGAAATCTCCGCAGCTGCTTTGGGGAGCTGTTCGGACTGAGATGGAACGCAGCTGGTCAAAAAAATTATGACTAGCAGCATGACTCCGACCGGCCGCCAAAGATCTTGCAGCTGGTTTTCTGCGTGCTTTTGCGTAAACGCTTGGCGCACAAAATCCTCCTGTTACTTCATTTGGTTACCCGGGGCAATTTTTGGGGAAGAAACGAAAAACCTCTGGTAAGATTTTAAAAATCCACACAGAGGAAGCGTACTGAAACTTCCTTTGCACCCAAGTTGAGCGTAGGGTTGCGGATGCTTGCTGACTTGCGGTGGAAGAACCGCGGACTTGCTCTCACCTTTTAAATGAGAACAGTTTTGGCATCACTATATTTTAATTCCTGGCTATTTTACCTATTTTCTGAGTTTTGTACAATCCGCAACGAAAAACTACTATTTTTTGTTGATACTGGACGACCCAGTAGATTGCGAATTCTCTTGTATGTAAGATGTGGGAACTTCTTTAAAAACTTGACCACTTTTTGTGGTACAACTTGCGTTCGGATAATCGGCTACAACAATGCTGGACTTAAGTTTGGCACACTGAGTAAAACTACTTGCTTCAGTATCGGAATCAG
The DNA here is from genome assembly GCA_964418515.1 of uncultured Gammaproteobacteria bacterium. Classification (GTDB taxonomy): domain Bacteria; phylum Patescibacteriota; class Microgenomatia; order CAYQLK01; family CAYQLK01; genus CAYQLK01. Next base: position 16,072 of record CAYQLK010000006.1, read on the forward strand.
ACATGTTTTTGATGTCGTTATGTATATAAAAAGCTGCAAGGCTAACAATTAAAAAAATAATACCGAGGAGGATTAAATATTTCTTCAAACCTATTTCTGCTGAATCCTTGTAGCAATTCCTGCAACAATCCCACCAATTAACTGCGCTGAAAGAAACAGACCTAGTATGTTAATTGCTGATTGAATGTTTGCTGTGTCAACTGCAACAGCACTCAATGTGATTGCAGGGTTTAAAACTGCACCTGAGATTCCACCAACTGAGAATACACCCGCCATAATTACGAGTCCGATGGCAATACCAAAATATTGGTTATTTTTTACGGCTTTAGCTGATACTGCAAGAACTACGAATGCCAAAAGGAAGGTGAACACCAACTCTGAGGCGAATACTTGAGCAGTAGATGCTTGCGGATTAGGCGTTAGGGTAAAAGGTGAGCCTATTATTAGCGCAAACGATACGGACGCAAGTACGGCACCAACTATTTGCGATAAACAATAAAAAACTAATTCTTTTGAGTTAATTCTTTTGCTAATAAATTGCGCGATACTAACTGCTGGATTATAGTGTGCACCGGAAATATGACCACCTGAATAAACAAGTGCAACTAATACAGCACCGATTGCGAAAGGGCTTCCAGTGAGAGCTGCGACCAAAGTTAAGAAGAATGTACCAAGAATTTCTGTAAAAATTTTATTTTTGTTCATAAGTAAAGAATACCAAATTGCTTGACGGGACGCGATTATTAGTTTTTAGCGTTTGACGAATAGTACTGCATTAGGCACATCTCTGCCAGGCCCTGCTTTATAGCCACCTACCCAAAAGGCGGTCGATCCTCCACTGTCTAAGTTAAGTGAGTTTTGAATTCCCAAAGTATGTAAAACTTTGGCAGCCTCAGCAACAGAAGCTGAGTAAACAACGCCCATAAAAACTTTATTACCACTTGAGCCAACAAAACTCCTATTAGCCTTGCTTGTTTTTTTTGCATCTGAATCACCGCCAAACAATAATTGACCGTTATGAGTAAGAAGAGGCTGGTTCGCGATTACTCCATCTACACTAGTGTCTCTACCCCATTCTAGTGATTGACTAACAAATCTTGATTGTGAAGAAAAAATTACTGCTGGAACTGTACTGTAGACATTATTATCAGAGTTAAAATAGGTTTTATTTTTGTTCATGAGTAATGTATCGAATGAGTTTTTCTTATCTGAACAACTTGGATAACTTGCTGGACAAAAATAAGAACCATTAATTGCCGCATATGCTCCACTTCTAGAAGCGTAATTTCCGACTGACATTACAGGGCAATCATTTCGACAATCTCCATCTGAAGCCGTATCAACAATAACTTTGGTCGATCCTAGGTCTGCTGTAACTATATCTACTACAAAACTTCCAATATCTGTGGATACTTGTTGTCTTCTGTACCCTGAATCAGGCGTTGAGTTTGACGAGGTCAGATTTGCTGTTGATACTGAAGCAATTGTTGAAGCGGTGAGTTTGTCGTTTTCTGTTTTGATTAAAGCTCTTGTTTCGGTGATTTTGGTTTCTGCATCTGTGTATTTTTTATCAGCCAAAGATTTGAGTATGGTTGAAAATTTTTCATCGATTTTTTGAGTATTAATTTTGGCAACTCTTAGATCAACAATATCTTCATAAACCACAACTGCCTCATTAAATGTTTTTTGAATATTTTTTATTTCTGTATTTAGCTCATTATTTACTTTAATTTGATCAGAAATTTCTAGATTAAAAAGAACTTTACGTGTTTCCTCCAAATCTTTTTGAAGTGCTACTATTTGAATTGATGAGTTATCGAGGAGCTTAGTAGTTTGCCCGTTTTTGACAAAAAGGCTATAAATAGCAAAAATGGCCACCAAAATTAAAATCAATGAAACAAAACTAAGAATAATTAGACGAAAAGAAAGCGGCTGAAACCTTTTAATATTTTTTGATTTCATGAGGCTGATTATTAGTCTTTTAACTAATCAACAATTTTGGCTATTTCTGGATATTTGGTTTTGAAATTCTGACTTAAATTACAACCGTTCATACATTCAGGAAACCACCAACTTATTTGCCCGTTCTTCTTTTCAATTACTAATCCCGAATATCCACCAGATTCATAAACAGCATTAAATAAATAAGGGAATTCTGTTTTACTTACATTAGTGTTGGGTGAAATTGTAATTGAAACAACAGGCTGGCCTATCTCATTAGTATGGTATTCAATATAAGGATCGATAATCCTTGCTTGAATTCCTGATTTATCTCCGGCAGGTATTGACCCTTCGGCTTCAAAAACGACAACAGGGGCTTTTGTTTTTGATGAAGTGGAGGTTGGAGTAGGAGTTGTATTTTGGGATAGTTGAGGGTTTGGAGTCGCCTTAATAGTTGTTGTGGCGGTGGGGGTGGCGATGGTTTTGACTTGCGAGTCAGAAACTTTGTCGGATAATTTTTGGTTTTGATAAAAAAGATAACCAACGGCAGAAAATAAAACCGTACCTACAACGATAAGGGTTACGATGAGAATGATGTTGCCTTTGGATTTCATTAGCTTAATGATGACAAAGAAAAGCTGGTTTTGCAATTTATTTTGCCTGTCAAAGTCTTTTTGTAGCGACACATGGCAAGCAAGCACCTTGTCTTTTTGGTCTAGTGAAATATAATGGCAGATGTATTTTATGCAACTACTGCCAAGTTTTGATGAGGAAAAAAAGTCCCTGATTTTTACAATTATTGTCTGTGCGTTTTTAGGCATATCGTTTGTTTTGTTTGTTGTAGCCTACAGGAATTTAAAGGCTGAGAATTCGTTTCTAAAATCACAAGTTGAATCTGGGGAAAAAGCTGAGACAGCAAAAAAACCCCAACAAGAAGAGGTGGCAAGTAGTGCAACTAGTCAGTTTGAATCTGAAACAAATAAAATTGAGACCAATTTAACAATACCCGTTTCCCCTACACCTACTTCCGCTGTAACTGAGACTACATTACCTACTCCGACAGCGATTCCTACTCCGACACCAATACCTTTTATAACCACAGCTACTTTAAATATTGAACCAGCCAACGGTGATGTTTGTGGAACTAATTTTAAATTTCGAGGCTATATTACCTCAAGTGGGCAGGGTTCTGTTGCCTATAGATGGAAAAGAACCGACGCGGAAAATGTAACAATGGAACCGTATCCAACGGTAACGTTCGAATCCGCTGGAACGAAAGAGGTTAATTATTATTTGACTTTGACAAAAAATACTGACGCTGAAGCATGGTTTGAGATAACAAGCCCTGAGTCGGTGTCTTCAAACAGGGCGAGATATATTCAACAAAACTGTTAAAAGTAGTTTTGGTTATTTTTTGTAGATACTTTCGGCCTTTTCTTTAAGCGGCCCCCACCACCATTCATTCTCTTTATACCAATTCACAGTTTCTATTAGTCGATCATCAAAATTTTTCAAAGGCTCCCAATCGAGCTCGTTTTTAATTTTTGACCAATCAAGAGCATAACGTCTATCGTGACCTGGTCTGTCAGCAACAAATTCTATTTTATCCTCGCCTAACCCGAGAATACTTAATACTTTTTTGGACACTTCTAGGTTATTAATATCTTCAGTTGTTCCTCCAATACAGTAAGTCTCACCTGACTTACCTTTTTCTAAGATCATGTCGATTGCGCGACAATGATCTTCAACATCAACCCAATCGCGAACATTTAGCCCGTCACCATAAACTTTAATATTTTCTCCAGAAAGTAGGTTGGTAATCATCCTTGGTAAAAACTTTTCTGGATGCTGAAATGGGCCAAAGTTATTACCGCAATTCGTAATTGTCACAGGCAAACTAAATGTTTCAAAATATGCTCTGACTAGGTGGTCTGATCCTGCTTTGCTTGCCGAATACGGACTTCTAGGATTGTAGTTAGTATTTTCGTGAAATTTTTTACCATCGTTTAATTCCAAAGACCCAAACACTTCGTCTGTTGAGATGTGGTGAAATTTTTTGACACCGTTAATTTTTGCTTGATTTAGTAAGACTGAGGTACCAATAACGTTGGTTTTGACAAAGACTTGAGGATCAAGAATTGCTCTATCATTGTGACTTTCTGCTGCAAAATGGACGACCGTGTCACATCCACTCATTGCCTTTTCGACATCTGCTTCATTGGTAATATCGCCCTGAATGAAAGTATAGTTAAGATTGTCAGAAACTGATTTTAGACTCTCTAGATTACCCGCATAGGTCAAAATGTCCAAATTAACAATCGAATCGTCGGAATGATTTTTAAGCCAGTAGTTAATAAAGTTGCTACCAATAAAACCAGCCCCACCTGTAACAAGTATTTTCATAATTTTGGATTATGAGTTATT
>CAYQLK010000006.1:20536-37783 GCA_964418515.1 uncultured Gammaproteobacteria bacterium
TAAAACCAGCCCCACCTGTAACAAGTATTTTCATAATTTTGGATTATGAGTTATTTTATCAGAATTTTATTCAATAATTTCTCCCTCAATGACTTTGTCTTTCTCTTTATTTTTTTCACTTAACTTGTCCTTGGAGCGAGAAAATACACGATATAAAAGTATGCTCGAAACTACTTGTAGGACAAAAAATGCAAAAAATGAGATGAGGGCATTAATTGATCCAAATATAACGAGAATTATGGCACTAATTATAAATCCCCAAAATCCGTCATGAGTATTAGTATTGCTTAAGTTGGCAGTCAAACTAACTGAATTAGTTACGGCAACATAGCTAAAAAGAAAGCTGACTAATGAATAGAAAAATAGAAAAGGCTTAACTTTTAGTTTGCGGTTTGTAGAAACGGATCTAAAACCAACCGTAATTGCTCCGATTAAAAAATAGAGAATGAAAAATAATATTATCAACAGACCGGTAAAGAAAACCGTTCCTGGCTGCATAAATAAGATATTTTAACGCTTTGGTGACTGTTTGCTCTTTCGAGCTTTTTGAGCATTACCAATTTTGCGACGCTCTTTGGCTCGTGGATCACGAGTAATAAGTCCAGCTTTTTTCAGACTAGGTTTGAGTTTTTCATCAAACTTAACAAGCGATCTAGATAATCCATGAACAACTGCATCTAATTGAGAAGATAGACCTGAACCTTCGACTTTTACACTTCCTGAAAATTTACCTAAAAGGCCTGAGATTACTAAAGGTTTTTCGAATATTGCCTTATCCTGAAGACGGCTAAAATATTCAAATACTGGACGCTCATTGATTGTGAAATCACCGTTACCAGTAAAAATTCTTACGCGTGCTGTGGAGGTTTTGCGCCTGCCTACTGCTTGATAATGTGTAGTTTTTTTATCTTCTGCCATAATTATTTTGTTTCAAATTTTGCTTTAAATCCATGTTCAGCGTTTGCAAAAACGTGAAGTTTTTTTAGTTGAGCGGCACCCATTTTGGTTTTTGGAAGCATACCTTTGACTGCCTTTGTTATAACATCTTCAGGTTTTTTGGCAATCATAGTCTTAAAGTTAGCCTGCTTAAGTCCACCAGGGAAACCTGTGTGTCGATAATAGATTTTGTCATTTTCTTTCCTACCAGAAACCATAATTTTGGAGGCATTAATAACAACAACATAGTCTCCACAATCTAAGTTACTGACAAATTCAGGCTTATTTTTACCCATTAGCGTTTGTGCAATTTGAGTTGCAAGTCTACCAAGTATTTGATCATTGGCGTCGACTAGCGTCCAGTTGTTTGTAATTTGGCTTTTTTTAATGCTTTTCATAATTACTGTTTAATAACCACTTTCTCTTTTTTGGTTTTTTCTGAACCCGTGATTACTTCTTCTGTTGTTTCACCGGTTTTAGTATCAGTGATTTTAACGGTAGTTTTTGACTCTGGCTTGGCTACCTTTTTGATTTCTTTTTGGACTACCCATTCAATATAGACCATAGGTGCAGCATCACCTCTGCGTGGTCCTTTGAGAACTACGCGAGTTGTGCCACCATTTCTGTCCTTAAAACGTGGAGCTAGATCATTAACTAGCTTTTTAACGCTTTTTTTGCTACCAAGACGAGCGTAAAGGAGGCGCTTGTCAGAAAGATTGGCGTCTTTGGCGCGAGTGACTAGGCGTTCAACAAAAGGCTTGAGAACTTGGGCTTTGGCACGTGTTGTAAGAATCCTTTCTTGAAGGATAAGGTGATTGGCCAAGCTTTTTATTAGCATGGCTCTTTCAGCTTCGGTTCGACTTAGTTTTTTGCCAAAGACCTGATGTCTCATTGTTTTACTTAGTTTCTTCTATTTCTTCAGTCTCACCAGAGATAATATTCTCTGCTGTGAGTTTTTTGTTCACAGTCTCGATTGACTTGGCACCAAAATTCTTGATTTCAAGAAGTTTTTCTTTTGGCGTTTCAAGGTACTCTCCGACAGTGTTGATTCCTGCAGATTTAAGACTATTTGTAAGTCTTACAGGTAGATCAAGCTCTTCAAGAGCCAAATCCTGATGGCTCATTGTGTCTTCTTTTGGATTAACCAAGGAAGCAACAATTTTGGCTGGTTTAGCCTTTTCCAACTCAGGATTGGTCAACATTGTGAACTGTGATACTAAAATCTCAGCTGCAGCTTTGAAAGCTACGGATGGTTTGACTGTACCGTCTGTACGAAGTTCAAAAACCAATCGGTCAAAGTTAGTAACACGACCAACACGAGTCTCCTCGACTTTGTAGTTAGCAAACTGAATTGGAGAAAAATTAGCATCAATTGGGATTACACCAATTTCAGTTGATTTTCTCTCGGTTGCGAAGGAATATCCTTCACCCAGTTCAGCTGTTACAGAAAGAACTAATTTGGCCTTATCGTTGCTAAGATTAGCAATGATTTGGTCAGGATTAGTTATTTTGACTCCGGCTGGAAGTTCAAAATCTCCTGCAGTTACGACTTTTGGACCTTTGGCGTTGAGCTTTAATGTGACAGCACTATCTGACTCCATTAAAAGTCGGACCTTTTTTAGGTTCAAAATTACTTCAACAATATCCTCTTTTAAGCCGTCCAGTGTTGAAAACTGGTGACGAACTCCGTCAATTTTGACGGATGTGATAGCCGCTCCCGTTAGTGACGAGAGAAGCACACGACGAATACTCGAACCTAGAGTTGAACCATAACCCTGGTTGAGAGGTTCGACGGTGATGATACCTTCTGAGTCGCTTTCCGACTTGATGGTTACCTCTGTTTCTTTAATATCAAGCATTTGTTTTAGCCTCCTTTTTGCTTATAAATAATGCTTCTACCTTGAATAGAACTCAACGATTAATTGTTCGTTGATTTCTTCTTTGATTTCTTCCCTTTCAGGAAGACGCTTAACTTTTGCCACGACTGACTTTTTTTCAAGCCATACTGGAACCTGATGATCTTTGAGATCTTCAAGAGTCTGTTTGAGTTGTGGTGTAGCAAGAAACTTAGGAGAGAGTGTGACGACCTGCTCAGCCTTAAGTTGATACGAAGGGATGTTAACTTTTTTCCCATCGACTAAAACGTGTCCGTGTGAAACTATCTGACGAGCAAATGGGCGAGTATTAGCTAGACCCATGCGATAAATAACATTATCTAGGCGTGTTTCCATTAGCGACAATAAATATGCACCTGTAGGTTTATTAGAACGGTCAGCAATAGTAAAAATTCTGCGGAATTGTTTTTCTAAAACTCCGTAGGTTCTTTTAGCTTTTTGTTTTTCTCTAAGCTGCAGCGAATATTCTGATGGCTTGCGGCGCATATTTGCACCGTGTTGACCAGGAACTGTAGCATTACGCCTGATAACAGGACATTTTGCTAGACCGCAAATAGCGGACCCTTCGCGACGACATAGTCTGTGTTTTGGACCAGTATATCTAGCCATAGTTTATCCTTTTCTCCTTTTTTTACCTCGTACTCCATTGTGTGGAATAGGAGTGTTGTCAGAAATAGATGTAATTTCAAGATTTGTGCTTTTTAGACCACGAATAGCAGCGTCTCGTCCTGGACCTGGGCCTTTAACGAAAACATCGACACTTTTGAGCCCAAAGGTTTCTGTCACAATTTTGGCTGCTTTTTCAGCTGCAGTTGTGGCTGCATAAGGCGTAGATTTGCGAGCACCTTTAAAACCTGCATTACCAGCACTGGACCAATTGAGTACATTGCCGCCTTCGTCAGTAAAGCTTACGATTGTATTATTAAAAGTTGCTTGAATGTATACGCGACCAGCGGTAACTGAGCGTGTAACTTTTTTCTTAGTGGTTTTTTTACTTTTTGCTGCCATATTTTATTTATCTTCTTTTCGAACAGATCCGACGGTCATTCTGCGTCCTCGTTTGGTACGAGAATTACTTCTGGTTCTTTGACCTCTGGCTGGGAGATTTCTGCGGTGGCGCTCGCCACGGTAACTACCGATTTCTTGTAATCTTTTAATGTTAGTCTGTACTTCTCTGCGAAGATCACCTTCGATTCGATACTCATCAAGAAGACGAGTAAGTGTACTTATTTCATCATTTGTTAAATCTTTTGTGCGCTTATCAAGGTCAATTTTAGCTTTAGTAAGGATTTCTTTTGATTTAGCCAGTCCGACACCATAAATATATGGCAAGCTGTAGGATATCTTTTTCTGGTCTGGAATATCGGCACCTTTTATACGCATAAATTATCCTTGTCTTTGTTTGTGTCTTGGGTTTTTACAGATAACAAAAATTACACTGCGGCGCTTAACCGTTTTGCAATCTCTACATCTTTTTTTTACCGAAGCTTGTACTTTCATTTTTTGTTTTTATCTTGAACGATATGTAACCCGACCACGTTCGAGGTCATAAGGAGTCAACTCAATTTTGACCTTGTCGCCTGGAAGGATGCGAATATAATGCAAACGCATCTTACCTGACAAGTGGCAAAGTACCAATTGGTCTTTCTCTAGCCCTGGAATTTGGCCTTTTTTAACCAAAACCCGAAACATTGTGTTGGGTAATGCTTCTTGAACATCACCTTCGACCTCTATAACTCCTTCTTTTGCCATAATATTTTTGAGCAGAAACTAGATTTTTAGGATTTTTAGTTAATTTCACTAAAAAATAATCCCAATTTAGCTTCAAATGGGCCCGTGAGGGCTAATTATAACGACTTAGTTTACCCCAGTCAAGACTATAGGTCCCGACTTTCCTACAAGCACTGTATCTTCAAAAAGTCCAGAGTCGGACCCGTCCTTTGTTGCGAGTGTCCAACCGTCATTTTTGACATATTTAATAAGAGAAGTGCCTTTTGCATAAATTGTTTCGATAGCAATAGTCATGCCCTCAACTAACACTGGACCACGACCTTCAGGTCCATAGCCTGGAATTGCAGGATCCTCGTGAAGTTCGTGCCCAATACCGTGACCTGTGAGTTCGCGGGAAACATGATATGGATTGTCTTTTTCAAGGATTTGCTGGATCACGGCAGAAATGTCCCCAACACGAATACCATCTTTAACAATTTTTATGGCTTCTATCAGTGCCTTGTGACCCGCTTTTAAGAAGTCGTCTAATTCGTCGTGGCCAACTATACGACTAGTAGCACAATCAGTATGTAATCCATTAATCATAGTGCCTAGATCAATACTTAAAATGTCGCCTTTTTTTAGCTTTGTTTGGTCTGGAATTCCATGCACAATCTCGTCATTTACAGTAATACAGGTCGCATATTTATAATCGTCAACAGTCGTAAAACTAAGCTCTCCTCCCTCAGAAAGAATCGTTTTGGTTGCGATTGAGTCCAGTTCTCGCTTAGTGATCCCTTCTTCAATTGCACCAACTGCGCGCTCCATAGCAAGTCTTGAGATCCGACCAGCCTCTCTCATAATGGCGATTTCGTTAGCTGATTTAATTTTTGTCATATATTTCTTTTTCAATTAGTTTGGTAACTGTTTCGATGTCTGGAGTGCCATCGATATCACGAAGAATGTGTTTGCTTCTAAATTCTTCAATTAATGGGCTTGTAAGGCGATAAAAGGTATCTAAACGGGTTTTAATTGCTTCAGGAGTATCATCCTCTCTTTTTCGCAATAGAAGTCTTTTAATAGCTTCGTCTCGAGGCAGGACTAAATTAATGACCATATCAAGTTTGGGCATAAAAACATCCGATTGTTTTTTGTGTCTTGGATAACCATCGAGAACAAACCCTTTTTGGGTATCGGGCTGAGATAGTCTTTCTTTGACCAGTTCTGCAACAAGATTGTCTGGAGCAAGGAGACCATGTTCAATCAAATCTCGGGCTTGTTGTCCAATGGGAGTGTCTTTTTCTGCCTCATGACGAACTAACTGTCCACTTTGGATGTGTGGAACATTGAGTTTTTTGGCAAATATTTCTGCTTGTGTTGATTTGCCAGAACCTTGAACACCAATAAACAAAATCCGCATTATTTCAAAAAGCCTTCGTAGTTACGGCTAATCATCAGGCTCTCGACCTGCTTGCTGGTTTCTAGGGCGACCGAAACTAAAATAAGTACACTCGTGCCACCAATTACTAAAGATGTAATACCGGTAATGTTTTGAGCAATTGAAGGCAATATCGCAATGGTCCCTAAAAATAACGCCCCAAAAAGCGTAATACGAATATTAATGTAATCTAAATATTTTTTTGTTTGTTCCCCAGGCCTGATTCCAGGGATAAATCCACCATTTTTCATTAAATTTTCAGTAATTTGTTTTGTATTAAAAGCAACTGTTGAATAAAAATAGGTGAATCCAACCACTAAACCAAAATAGGTTAAGTTATACGCAACCGATTCTGGAGAAAAAAATTGGACAATTTTTGCTGACATTCCTGCCAAAGCTGGATTGGTCGACCCTTGGAGGAATTGCGCGAGAGTTGTGGGCAATAAAACTAAAGAGACGGCAAAAATAATTGGAATAACACCAGTTTGATTGACTCTAAGCGGTAAGTAGCTATTTTGAGTAACCGTACGACCACCATAGCTTCTTTTGGAAAAATGAACTGGAATCTGCCTACGACCTTCGTTGACGAGGACAATTCCCAAAATAACAATAAGTGCAACGACTAGCATAATTAAAATAGTAGTAAATTGAACCTGGTCGATAACCTGAGCTTGCTGAAAAACAGTAATCGGCAGTCGGGCAACGATGCCAGCAAAAATAATCATTGATATTCCATTACCAATTCCTTTTTCAGTAATTAGCTCACCAAGCCACATTAAGAAGATTGTGCCAGCTGTAAGAGTCGCGATGACTGAAAACAGATCAAAGATTGAGAGTGCTGAAATAATTCCTTGATTGCGAAGAAGTACATAAACACCAAATGCTTGCATAATAGCTAGTGGGACAGTGAGATACCTTGTGTAAAGAGTAATTTTTTCTCGACCATAATTACCTTCTTTGGCTAACTCTTCGAGCTTCGGAAAGACCATTTGCAATAATTGCATAATAATTGATGAATTAATGTATGGGTTAAGTCCAAGCGATAGAACTGAAAAATTAGCTAGAGTTCCACCACTAAAAACATCCAAGAGGGAAAGTAATTGATTACCACCAAAAAGGTTTTTAAGATTGGCAGAGTCAACGCCCGGAACTGGGACGAAAGCAAAAATACGGAAAATAACAAGTATTAGCAGTGTAAAAAGAATGCGGTTTCGAAGCTCTTTAACCTTGAGTGCTCGGGCAATAACAGAAAAGATTTTTTGCATTAATTATTTTTTCTTTTTCGGGCTTGTCTTTTTTTTGCCCTTAGTAGAATTCTTGTCGGTTTTATCTGTTTCGTCAACTTCAACTTTTGGTTCAACCTCATTAACTTCTGCGGTTTTTGGTTCGTATATTCCGCCAGCTTTAGTTATGGCATCAATGGCTGTTTTGGTCGCAGGGACTCTCACTGTAAGCGAAACAGTTAATTTGCCATTTGAAAGAATCTTGACCTGTTGTTTACGGGTGATAATTTTTTCTTTAACTAAAAATTCTTTATCAATCACTGTGCCGGCTGGATATTTTGACAACGCTGTTAGTGAAATAAGATATGGTTTTAGGCTTACAGGAGCATTACCTTTGCCCCTTAGATATGGCAATCTCTTAGTAAGTGGCCTTTGTCCACCTTCGTAGTGAGAGTGTCTAATGGTCAATGGATTACGAGCGTTTTGACCTTTGTAGCCACGACCTCCGGTTTTTACTTTACCCGAGCCATGACCTTGGCCTTTTCTCTTTTTTGATTTGGTAACTATCCTTACAGTTGTCATTACTTTTTATTTTTCTTTTTAGTTTCCGAAACTGTTTCTTTTTCAGAGGTTTCAGTTTTTTTCTCGACTTTTGTGGCTTGAGGTTTGACCTTAACTGGTCTTGGTTTAAGTAGCGACAAACCAAGAAGCGTAGCTTGAACGTTTGAAGCTTTGTTGTTGGTGCCTAGAACTTTTGAAGAAATACTTAGAACACCGGCGGCTTCCACAACTGAGCGAACTGCTCCTCCAGCTATAACACCAGATCCAGCTGGAGCTGGTTTAAGAAGAATTTTGGCTGCACCTTCTTTAATATAAATTTCGTGAGGAATAGTTCCGTTTATTAGTGGAACAGTAATTAAATGCTTTTTGGCATAGGTTGAGCCTTTTCTGATAGCCGAAGAAACATCAGGCGCCTTACCAAGTCCAACCCCGACTCTACCTTTTCGGTCACCGACAACTACAAGCGCCGTAAAACCCATTTTGTTACCACCGGTTGTTTTTTTGGAAACACGACGAATATGAACAATTTTTTCCTCAAACTCGCTAGGAGCCTGTTGGAATTGAGAGTTATCTCGGCGGTTACGATTATTACCGCGATTGTTATTAAAATTTGAATTTTGGTTCTGGCCTGAATTGTTGTTTTGCATAGTTTTAAAAATTTAATCCTCCTGCACGAGCAGCTTCTGCTAATGCTTTAACTCTGCCATGGTAAAGATTACCGCCTCTATCAAAAACAACAGAAGTTATTTTTTTCTCAGTAAGTTTTTTTGCAATTTCTGTTCCAACTGCCTGAGCTTTTTCGCTTTTGGTTGATTTGGTTAATTTAATATCGCTAGCTTGTGCAAGAGTAACACGGTTTAGATCGTCAATTGCCTGAGCTGAAATATGCAGATTTGATCGAAAAACTGCCAAACGAGGACGCTGGGGTGTACCAATAATTCTGGCACGAACTCTGCGGTGTCTTTTTTCGCGATGAACAATTTTATTATTTGTCGATAATTGATTTTTCATATTTTTTAGGCTGCGGCTTTTGCGGCTTTACCTGATTTGCGGCGTACATATTCACCAACATAACGAATACCTTTACCTTTGTAAGGTTCAGGTTTACGTTTCTTGCGAATATCTGCTGCAACTTGACCAACTACTGTTTTATCTATACCAGAAACAATAACTCGATTCTCGGCCGTGGCAAATTCTATACCCTGAGGTGCGATTATTTCAACTGGATGAGAAAATCCTAAAGAAAGAACAAGTTTATTGCCTTGAACATTCGCTCTGTATCCGACACCAATTAGCTCGAGTTCTTTTTTCCAGGCTTCTGAAACACCAGTAATCATATTAAAAACTAGAGAACGATATAGTCCGTGCATACTTTTTGCGGTTTTGGACTCTGAACTACGCTCGACTAAAATTTCGGCATCATTGATAACGATTTTTGCTTCAGGACGAACCAGAAGACTTAAAGTTCCTTTTGGTCCGGTAACCGTAAGATTCCTGCCATCTAAAACAGCTGTAACTCCGGATGGTATTGTAATTGGTTTTTGGCCGATTTTTGACATAAATATTTAGCTTACTTTACAAATTATCTCTCCGCCGAGTTTTTTAGAGCGTGCTTTTCTGCCAGTCATTAACCCTTGGGGGGTTGAAATAATGACATCACCAAGTCCCGATCTGACGAATGGGATGCTCTTGTGGTCTTTATAAACTCTAATTGACGGACTAGATACTCTTTTTATTTCGTTGAGTACAGGTGTTTTATCTTCGTTGTATTTAAGAGTCACAAGAATCTCTTTGTCGTTTTTGACTTTGGAATCAAGCACAAAACCAAGTTCAGTCAAAACCGAACCGATAGCGGCTTTGGCTTTTGAGTTGCGAACAACAACATTTTTTTTGCGAGCCATGTATCCGTTGCGGATAATGGTCAACATGTCTGCAATTGGGTCGTTAATCATAGTTATTTACCAAGAAGCCTTTCTGACTCCTGGGAGTTCTCCTTTTACGGCATACATTCTAAAGCAAAGTCTGCAAAGGCCAAATTTACGCAAATAAGCTCTTGGTCTTCCACAACGCATACAGCGGTTTGGCTCACGGGTTGTGAGCTGAGGCTTTTTGCTTTTTGCTATTTTACTTACTTTTGCCATATTTTAGTTATTTTCTTTTTTCTCAAAAGGCATACCAAGAGCCTCAAGTAGTTTGCGTGCAGCTGGTATTTCTTTTGTCGAGGTGGTTAAAGTTACTTGAAGACCGCGGACTTTGTCAATTTGGGAATATTCAATTTCTGGAAACAAGATCTGTTCTTTTATTCCAAGACTGAAATTTGCTTCTTTATCAAAAGCTTTGTCGGAAATACCTCGGAAGTCTCGTACGCGAGGCAAAACAATGTTAAAAAGTCTGTCTAAGAAGTCGTACATTCTTTCACCGCGCAAAGTAACTTTGACTCCAATAGCTTGACCTTGACGAAGTTTAAAAGTCGAAATAGACTTTTTAGCTTTGGTAGCAATTGGTTTTTGTCCAGAAATAAGTGTGATTTGTTCAAGCACTTTGTCGATAACGCCAGCATTACCTGTTGCTTCGCCTAAGGAAACGTTAATCGTTACTTTTTCAATATAAGGAATAGCCATCGAGTTTTTGATACCAAACTCCTTGGCAAGTTCTGGGGCTATTTCTTTGCGATATTTTTCTTTTAGTTGGTTCATGTTTATATTTTTTCTTTGGTTTTGGAACTAATACGGATTTTTTTGCCGTTTTCAGTTATAAAACTAACTCTAGTTGCCTTATTGGTTTTAGGATCAATAATTGCGATATTGCCAAAAGGAAGCGCTCGGGAGAACTCCACAATTTGTGAAGGCCTTTGTGGGTCGAGACTTTTTTTGTGTTTTTTGTATAGATTAACGCCACCAACAACAGCTGACAGTTTATCGCGATTGATTTTAACAATCGAGCCTGTTTTGCCTTTGTCTTTTCCGGCGGTAACTATTACTTTATCGTTGATTCTAAATTTTAGTGCCATAATTTTATATAACCTCCGGTGCTAAGGAAATAATTTTTGAAAATCCTTTTTCGCGTAATTCTCTGGCAACTGGGCCAAAAATACGAGTACCGATTGGATTCTTGTCTTTGTCGATTACGACTGCGGCGTTTTCGGAAAAACGAATATAGCTACCATCTGCACGCCTTACTTCTTTTCTTGTCCTAACCAATACGGCCTTGACAACTTCGTGTGATTTGACAGTACCATTAGGATCAGCCTTTTTGACTGAAGCGGTAATAACATCACCAATTGACGCAAATCTTTTTCCAGATCCGCCACCAACATGAATAACCGCCAAATCTTTGGCGCCTGAGTTATCGGCCACAACTAGTCTTGAGCGGTGTTGGATCATTTGGCAACAACCTCCAATACTTTAAAAAACTTATTTTTGGAAATAGGCTTAACTGATTCAATAACGACGGTTTGTCCAATTTTGGCGCCGATGGCATTATCAGCCAAAAACTTTTTATGAGATTTGATTCTCTTACCGTATTTTGGATGTGTTTTGATCGTTTCAATCCTAACACTTGCTGTGCCAGTCATTTTGTCAGATGTAACGATACCTTTAAATGTTTTTTTCATACTATTTACTTTTTCAAGCTTGCAATTATGCGTGAAGCGTTAAGTTTGGTCAAGGTGCGAGCTACTTCCTTCTTTTGCTTGTGGATAAGGCTAGTGTTTTTGATGCGACCAAGTTTGAGCTGAAGTTTGGTTTCAACTGCAGTTTTTCTCTGGTCACGAACAATCCCATGTAGTGCCTTAAGCCCTGACTCGGACTTATTCTCATTTTTATTTTCAATTTTTGTTTCGGTTTTTTTTGTAGTTGCCATATATTTATTAATTTATTTCGTGCTTTTCGACAAAAACAGTTTTGACTGGAAGCTTGTGAGCAGCAAGACGCATCGCTTCCTTTGCAACAACTTTGTCGACTGCGGCCATTTCAAAAAGCATCATTCCTGGCTTAACAACGGCTGCGTGCATATAAACGTCACCTTTTCCAGAACCCATACGAACTTCAAGTGGTTTTTTGGTAATTGGTTTATTTGGAAAAATACGAATCCAGATACGACCACCACGCTTTGTGTAATGAGTCATCGCACGACGTGCAGCTTCGATTTGACGATTAGTAATCCAAGCAGCTTCGAGTGATTTGAGTCCAAACTCACCAAAAGCAACCGTGTTGCGTCGTGTTGCGACACCTCGGCGTTTGCCGCGGAACTCTTTACGAAATTTTTGTTTCTTAGGTTGCAACATAATTATTGATTTTCTTGACCTCTAAAAATCCAAACTTTCACTCCAACAAGTCCAGCTTTGGTTGGTGCCCCAATTGAAGCAAAATCAATGTCGGCCTTAATTGTTTGAAGGGGAATACTACCAAATTTTCCAGACTCTTTGCGAGCAATTTCTGCACCACCAAGTCGTCCTGAAAGTATAATTTTGCCACCTTTAGCACCAGATCTCTGGATTCTTTCTAATGAAGATCCTATAACTCTTTTGTGTGGAATTCTTTTTGCTAATTGTTCTGCGCAACTAATTGCAATTAGTTTGGCATCAAGATCAGGGTTTTTTATCTCTTCAACTCTAAACTCCATTTTGCCCTCATCTTTGAGTTTGAGTTTTTTCATTAGTTGTTTTTTAGTCTCTTCAAGACCTGTTCCGCCGCGACCAATCACGATACCTGGTCGGGAAACAAAAACAGTAATGGTTCGTTTATCAAATGATCTTTCGATTTCGATTTTGGAGAGTCCGGCTGGTTTTAAGCGAATGTCCAAAAATTCTCTAGTGGCTCGATCTTCGGCAAGAAGATTTTTGTAGTCAGCGTCACGAGAGAACCAACGGGATGACCAGTCTTTGTTAATACCTGTTCGAAATGAAATTGGATGTACTTTTTGTCCCATATTTTTAGACTTTTTTAGCTTTTGTAGTTAATTTTTTAGCTGGCTTTTCGGCTAATATTTTATCAATCTCAGTTTTTTGTTCGACTTTTTTCTGTTTTTCAATCTTAATTGGAGCTTTTTGTTCTAGTGTGACACGAATATGGCTAGTGCGACGGGTATATGGAGCAGCCATACCTTTAGAACGAGCACGGAAACGTTTGAATTTAATACCCTCTTCAATAATTATCGATTTGATAACGAGATCTTCGGTTTTGGCTGATTGGTTTTTGGCATCAGCTAGTGCGGTTTTAATAACGCTAGCAATGAGATTGGCGGATTTTTGCGGCATAAAATTAAGCTCAATTAAAGCTTTTTGAGGGTCGGTTGTTTTCACAGCCTTAACTACCAGACGGGCTTTTCTGGGAGAAGTTCGTGAATGTTTAGCTAGTGAAGTAAAAGTCGTGTTCATTATTTTTAAGTCTTAGAGATAGTTCTTTGAGTAATTTTGCCGTGCCCTTTGAATGTTCTGGTTGGTGAAAATTCGCCCAAACGATGTCCAACCATAGATTCGTTAATAAATACCGACAAGTGTTTACGGCCATTGTGAACCAAAAATGTCCAACCGACGAACTCTGGGGCAATCTGCGAATCGCGAGCCCAAGTTTTGATCGGATCTTTTGTACCGGCAGCTTTCTGTCGGTTTATTTTCTTCATTAGTTTTTCGTCGACGTATGGTCCTTTTTTTATTGAACGACTCATAATTATTTTTTATTTCTCTTAGTAACAATATATTTATTAGAAAACTTGCGACGGTTTCTGGTTATTTTACCCAAAGTCTTCTTACCCCACTTGCTCTTTGGTGAAGGCATACCGATTCCGGATTTTCCTTCTCCACCACCGTGTGGGTGATCAATTGGGTTTTGTGCAACACCACGAACTGAAGGTCTAATGTTTTTGTGACGACTGCGACCAGCTTTACCAAGCTTGACGTTTTTAAGGTCAAGATTTCCAAGCTGACCGATTGTAGCATAGGCGTCAATGTGAATTCTGCGTACTTCTCCGGATGGGAGCTTAACATTGGCATAACTACCTTCTTTGGATGAGATGACTGCGAATGTACCCGCAGATCGAACTAGTTTAGCTCCGGCTCTTGGCTCTAACTCAATATTATGAATCTGAGTACCAACAGGAATTTTGGATAATGGCAGGGAATTACCAACACGAATTGCAGCTTTTGGTCCGCTTTCTACCTTGGCATCGACTTTGAGTCCAATAGGGGACAAAATATAACGCTTATCTCCGTCGGAGTAATTGATAAGTGATATATCTGCTGTGCGGTTTGGATCATACTCAATCGAAACAACTTTGCCAGAAATTCCAGCTTTGTTTCGTTTAAAATCTACTTTTCTAAAAAGTCGTTTGTGGCCGCCACCTTTGTGTCTGGTTGTAAGCTTCTTACCCCCAGCCCTGTGTCCTTTAACGCTACCTTTTGTAAGAGATCTGAGGGGACGATCTTTTGAAAGATCAGAGTTAACAATAGCACTCTTTAGACGGCTGCCTGGTGTGGTTTTTTTATAAACTTTAATAGCCATAGTGATTATTTAGTTTCTTTTTTTGGTGACTTTTTAATCTTTTTTTCTTCTTTTGGCTCTTCAAAAATACTAATTGTTTGTCCTTTTTCGACAAAAACAGTAGCTTTTTTGTAACCAGAAATAGCGATAGTCTTACGTTTGTTGTTAACTTTGGACGATGGTTTAACAATAGAGATAGTAACTTTAGTTGTTGTAACACCAAACAAGCTGTTTGCGGCACGAGCAACTGATGTTTTGGTCGCATCAGTGTGAACCTTAAAGGAATACTGTCCAAAAGGATGGCCCTTGAGACTTTTTTCGGTAATTATTGGTTTTAGAATTATTTGGCTTAGTTCCATCGTTGTGTTAAGGCTTTTAGACTGTCGGGTGTAAGAATAAGAGTTGTGTTGTTAATAAGATTGTAAGTTGTGAGGTCGACTGCGGATTTAATCGAAACATTTGCAAGGTTTCTAGAACCAAGTTTGAATGCTGGCTGTTTCTCATTAAGAATGACCAAATATTTAGCTGATTTGGGTAGGGAATTGATAACTTTTGCAATTTGCGAAGTTTTGGCAGGTAATGTTTCTAATCCTTTGACGGCAATTATTTTTTCCTCTGTCAATTTTTGGCTAAGCGCTGAAGATAATGCCTTAAGGCGCATTTTCTTAGGTAGTGTTTGTGTAAAGGAATGTGTTTGTGGACCAAATGTTGTTCCTCCACCAACCCAGAGCGGAGATCTGGTAGAACCAGCTCTAGCACGACCTGTACCTTTTTGTTTCCAAGGTTTTTTGCCGCCACCACTGACTTTGCCACGAGTCTTGGTATTTGCATTACCAGCTCTTTGATTGGTCAAATAAACACGCACTGCTTGAGCAATTAGCGTTTGATTAACTTTGGCGCCAAATATTTCTACAGGCACTTCCATCACACCAGCACTCTTACCTACCAAATCAAATACTGGAATTGATAACTTTGCAGATTTTGGCTTATCAGCTGAAACAGTCTTGGTTTTTGGTGCGACCTTCTTTGTAGTGGTTTTTTTGGTTGTTTCCATAGTAATTATTTTGCCTCTTTATCTGTTTCTTCTTGTGGAGTGGGGGAGTCTGAAGAATTTTCTGCAGGAGTTTCTGTTACTACTGTCTCCCCTGTTTCACTACCCTCTTCGGTGGATTTTTCTTCAACTTGCTCTTGGCTTTCCCCTGCTGTGTTTTCTACCTCAACTGCTTCTGTTTCTACAACCTGCTCTTCAGCTGGCTCCTCTATCGCCTGCTCTTCAACATGAGCCTCAACGAGAGGTTTTTTGGATCCGACTTTTTCAATTAAAAGCAATGAGTTTGGCGCTCCAGGAATAGCACCTCTAACTAAAATTAGGTTGTTTTCAGTATCGACATCATAGACAATAACACCTGATACGGTTTTTCTGGCGGAACCAGTGTGTCCGGCCATTTTTTTACCTTTGTAGACTCTTCCAGGTGTGGTTGTTTGACCAATTGATCCAGGTGCTCTTTCACGATCGGATTGACCATGAGTACGAGGACCACCAGCAAAACCCCATCTTTTGACTACTCCTGCAAACCCTTTACCGCGACTAGTGCCAGTAACTTTTAGAAGGTCGCCTGATGCAAAATCAGCGACACTAAGTTCTGCACCAATCGATTGTGAGTTGTCATCAATTTCTTTAACACGAAATTCTCTAACAGTTTTAGGGACAAATTTAAGATTTTTGTAGCCTTTTTTCTGTGGATCTTTAGGTTTTTTGGCAATTCCTGCTCCAACTTGAAGTGCAACATATCCGTCTTTTTCCATTAGGCGGTGGCCAACGACTAAATTAGGCGTAGCAGTAATTACTGTCACAGGTACAGCATTACCACGCGAGTCGAAGCGCGTTATCATGTTTTTCTTTTTGCCAATTATTACTTGCATTTTTTTATTTGTATTTCAAAACGGAAGCAGACTTCCTTAGTATTTGATAAGGCTGTCTGCGTCAAAACTATCGAACAATATTAGATATGGTGGCGTCTAAATTTAACTAGACGCGATTTTACATCTTGAGCTCGATGTCGATACCAGCAGGAAGCTGGAGATTCGTCAAAGAGTCTATCGTCTTACCAGTTGGTTCGATGATGTCGATGAGGCGCTTGTGAGTACGGACTTCAAAATGCTCTTGTGCATCCTTGTGGGTATGCGGAGACTTTAGGACTGTATATCGCCTGACTTTGGTCGGCAGCGGGATCGGACCGACGATTTTGGCACCGGTTGATACAGCTGTGTTTAAGATTTCACGACAGGTCTGATCAATGACCCGACTGTCGTAACTTTTTAAACGAACTCTAATTCTGCCTTTTGGCATATTAATTTGCTTTTTTGTTTTTTAAAAACTTATAGGCGAGTTTTATTCTCGCGTAAGGCGAGATTTTATACCAGTTAAATATAAAATGCAACCAAGGTAATTATGCCTTTTTTGTTTGACAAAAGCGATGTTAACCAAAAGACAGGCAAAGAAAAAAGGCCGACCATCTAAATTAAAGATGACCGGCCTATGGTGATTGGAGCGAAGAGACGTTGCCCTAGCCGACAGGTGCGGCGAGGAGCTGATCGGCGAATTCTGCAGGAGAGACCGCGCGGAACGCGACTCCTCCAGGGTACTTGAGCTCGCCACCGGCAGGAGCGGCGCGCATCACGACCATCATCTCGCCACGAGTGACGATAAACGAGCCGTGGGCGGCAAGATACTCCGGTCCCACTTCGAAAACCGTGTGTGCACCGAGCCTGTCGAAGTTGGCGTGGTGTGCTCGAAGGTACAAGAGCGAGACGACACCTTCGGTGACGACGACGAATTTCTCGTCTTGGCCGAGGTGCCAGCGAGGGTTATTGAGATCGTTTTGGATGTTTCGGAAGTCCGAAGAGCTAAGCGCTCCCCAGCCAATCCGACGGCCGTCGGTGTTGTACCAGACGGCATCAGCGACGACGACCTCGAATCCCGTCCTTTTCTGGCCGAGGACTAA
>CAYQLK010000007.1:0-23631 GCA_964418515.1 uncultured Gammaproteobacteria bacterium
TGAATTTAAGGTATCCAAGTACCAGTGACACAGTCAGACCAACCGAAACGACCAAAAACAAAAATTTGAGATTTTCAGCACTAAATCCACGGATAGTTCCATAAAGTAGTGCCAATACACCTCCAAGTAATATTCCATCAGCTATGAGTAATATTTTTTTGAACAAAGTTAAGCTGGTAGTCACAAGAATTACTGCCGCGATTACTGCAATCATCGAAACATTTCGATTGTAATCTTGAGATTGAGTTCGGTATATTTTTTCTGCTTTGTCGAATTCTTCGGCTGATTTTTTATAATTAGCGCACTGGTCAGCATCCTTAAGTTCAATTGAACAATATTTCAGCATTGCAGGCATTTCGGGGTACTTAGGTCCAGAGTAAAACGCAGAAACTCCAACTCCTACAAATATTGCTAAAAATACGCCGATAAATAGTGTGTAAATAATTCGTAAAATCATATTCTTAAAAACTAAATTGATTATACTCTTACTCTTTTTTATCACCAACGTAATCTTAAACAGCAAAGACGATTATTAATTTATAGTTTAAAAAAATCTAAAAGATTATATGCAACAAATGCCGGCCAAACAATTGCTTTAAGTATTCCAACTATTCCCTCAGTCAAAGTATTAGCTTGTTGAATGAAATAAACTAAAGCGCCAATTAGTCCGAAAGCATACACCGCATTTCCTCCACCACCAGTATGTTTATTAATAACTTGAACTGATTTCTTCATACCTATAGTTTAGAAATCGACCGCAATAGTGTCAATATTACTACTGATTATTAACATTATCCCAAGGGGTCATAAGCTGGAAATAGTTACCATCAGGATCGGCAAAAGTCGCAATCCAAGCACCACCCATTTCGTACGGCTCTTTAATAACAGTCGCGCCTGTATTTTTTATTCTTTCGAATTCTTCCTTAACTTCTTTTGTTTCGAAATTAAAAATAACTCTTTGAGGTTCCTGCACCTTACCTTTGACCTCAGAGTGTTCGCCTATTGAGAAAAAAGCGTCTCCAATTTGCCATCCGTACCAACCAGTTTCTTCCATATCTGGCGCCTTATCAAAAACTTTTTTATAAAACTCACCCATTTCTTTTGGCTTTTCCGACCCAATCATTATTGAATTAAAATTTAACATATATTTATTATACTCAAATCAAATTGTTTATCTTGCTGCGGGACAGGGATGTATGATTTTGAACAAATCATAGATTTTTGAAACTAACTATTGAAATAGTTTTTTCAATAGTTCAACTCAAAAAGAGCGAACCTGACGGTTCTTATCCTGTCCGGTATATTTCGGCAAATTCACAAAAGTGAATTGCCAAACTATGCTGCGGGACAGGGATTCGAACCCCAATACCACCCTCCAGAGGGGCGTGTCCTACCATTAGACGATCCCGCAAAAATTTAAATAAAATCAGTCTAGTGGGAAGGTTCTGACTTTAGTCAGGTTCTTACCATTAGACGATCCCGCATTGCACTGAAATTTTATTTCTCATCTCAGGCTCGGCAATTATACCCGAAACCAATATTCTTTTAAATCAAAGCTCTCCGAGGCTAAAAGTATCTTGACTTGTGACCATCTCAAAGTGGTCAAGGTAGTATTAAAATTCTCCAAAATACAACAGCTGACCACGAAGAGGTGCCTAATTGATATTTGACTTTGGCCTGCATGCAGCGCCTAAGCAGGAGTTAAAATTGATTTTAAAACTCGTGATCTAGGCACGAAATGAGGTCGTATGTCCTTGACATACGACCTATAGTATTGTATAATGAAAGTCAGATCATTAAAAAAGGAAGGTCTCAACAAGTTGTTCAGGAATCCCAGTAAGTCCGTCAAGATGCTCTTCTTCATCGCAACCCTGTTCATCGCGATCTGGTCGGCGTCCATCGCCGGGCAAGCTCCCGACAACTCGACCGCCGGCAATGTCGCCCTCTGGCTCGGCTTCGGCACCGTACCGCTGATGCTTCTGCCCTTCGCCAACGAAGCCAAGCGCAAGATCCGCACGCAAGTCGTGCTATGCACGATCTTCTCGTTCGTGATGCTGCTCAGCTTCGTCGTCGGCTACGAATCGGTCAACTCGGGAGGCGCAGGCCTCGGTTGGTTCGATGCCGTCATGTTCCTCTTCATCGGCGCGGTCATGGTGTTCCCGATGCTTCTCTTCTCGGCCGTTTGGGTCGGGATCATCAAGCTCCTCGAGCACTACCGCCTCGTCCCGTCCTTCCTCCGGACCTAGCCAGCACTACTTGCGGCCCAAGGTCAACGATCCACAAGGTTGGGACTGCTTGCAGTCCCAGCCTCCCGCTTCGCCCCCGTCCACGGAAATGGACGGGGGCTTTTTCTTGCTAAAATAGATATATGCCAGCCGAAAAAATTTCAATCCAAGAAGCCAAAGAAGATAAGTTATTTTATGTTGTTGCCAATGTGGTTGTTTATCGAGAATCAGACCAAAGATGTTTGGTGCTAAAACGCGATTCGAGAGAAAAAGTTCATCCCAATAAATTTGCAGTTTGCGGGGGCAAATTAGAATGGAAAGATTTAGATATTAATAACCCTACTCGAGTTAATGGAGATGTTTTGGATTATGAGGACGCGATTCAATCTTTGTTAGATAGAGAGGTTTTTGAAGAGGCGGGAGTGAAGATTAAAAAAGGACTAAAATATATCAACAATGTAGCTTTTATCAGGCCTGACGGAATACCTGTAATTCTACTTAAGTTTGCAGCAGTCTACGACAGCGGAGATGTGGTGTTAGAAAAGGGAGGATTCACTGATTACAAATGGGTCAATGTAGAAGAAGTTAACAAGCTAGAGTGTATTAAAGGTATTCCAGAAGAAGTCGCTCAAACGATCGCAATTTTTGCATAAAAAAGCCCAAGAGTTTTTGATTCTCTTGGGCTATAAGTAAACTACCCCATTCTTCCTTAGGATGTTGGTGAGGGAATTAGTCGTCTGGTCGACCTGATTAATTCCTTGATTGCGACGCCGAACCTCTTTGTTTTTCCTCCAGAAAAGTCCATAAGCATCATGAATATGGATACTGCACCCATAAAACAGATGACCATAAGACTTACCGACCCGCTTCCGAAAATGGTCAACACCTCTTTGGCAAAAACCATAGAGATGAAGATCATGGTCCCCATCGCGAAACTAAGAATCAATCTTTCGATTATCGGATCGGTCGGATGGACATGAACGAAAGCTAACGAGACACTATCAAGTGTTTCGGTAGGTCTTATTCTGTGGCGGAACTCGACCGTGTTCAGTAGAACTGAAGTCACCACCATTAGTATGAACACGATCAAGTAGATACTTGGATCAAGCTCTGTCCCACGAATGTAAATCGTGGTCACAATCACAAGTCCAAGAATCAGATTTTTTACCTCCAACGCCTCAAAGAGGGTTTGTTTTGTTGGGCGAACCAGCACTTTCGTGTTTGACATCATAAATACAGCCAGAATAACGACCAACAAGTAGTCTTCTCCTGTCCGACTTTGGATGCCATTCTTCGAAAGTACAAAGATGAGCGAGTGAACGATAGGGTAGAACATAAGAATTCTACCCATCATTTTTGGTCCCATGCCAGTTCTCATATACCAAGCAAGCGCCACAGACACTGCAACAATTGCTGGTATTATCACTGACCCGATTGTGATCAGAATTGCCACGAACATGAGGGTTCGCAAAATCCACAACAACTGTTGTCGCCTCCAAGCTTAATGTGCTTAAGTGCGAATTTTATAATATTTTGTCAATAAAATAAACTATAGGTTTAATAGAGTTTTGGTAAGATATATTGATGCAAAGTATTACTCGCTGCAACTGGTGTCTTAGCTCTGACCTAATGACCAAATATCACGATACCGAATGGGGAACTCCTCTCCATGATGACAACAAACTCTTTGAGTTTTTGGTACTCGAGGGCGCTCAAGCAGGTCTTAGTTGGAACACTATTCTTACCAGAAGAGAAGGGTACAGGAAAGCTTTTGAAAACTACAATGTTTCAAAAATTGCCAAGTATTCTGACAAAGATTTTGAAAGATTAGTCACAGACGCAGGCATAATCAGAAACAAACTAAAAATAAAATCTGCCATTAATAATGCCCGTAAATTCCTCGAAGTTCAAAAAGAGTTCGGAAGTTTTGACAGATACATTTGGGCCTTTATAGGCTATGAACCAGTAAATAACAAGTTCAAAAAAGACTCAGATATTCCCCCATCGTCTCCCCTATCTGACCAGATTTCAAAAGACTTAAAAAATAGGGGATTTAGTTTTGTTGGCACAACAATTATATACGCACACCTACAAGCAACAGGCATGGTTAACGATCATTTAGTCACCTGTTTTCGCTACAATGAGTTAGTTAAATAAAATGATAAAAGGTAACACTTCAATAAAAATCGGACATTTTTTAATGGCTGTCGGAGTTGTCGTATCTTTAATCGGCGGAATTGGCGCACTTAATTATTCAGTTGGGGTCCGCAACAAAAGGAATAGCAAATAATTCAGCTATTCTTAAGTATTGATTCTTAATATCATTGTAGGCCATCTTATTTTTGGTGGTTAATCATTTTTATAACAATCAAAATATGTGTAGTAAGCGCAACACGCTTAATTTTGGATTTACAACCATAGAAATTATTGTTGTCATCGGAATTTTAGGTGTACTGATTTCTTTAGTGATAATTGCCGTCAATCCTGTTATCCAACTAAGAAGAACTAGAGACCTTCAGCGAGCTTCCGATCTCAAAGCAGTTCAAACTGCCATTGAAGCATATCGTGTTGCAAATAATATTTATCCACTCTCAAATGATAACTTTGAAATATCTACTGCCCCTTGGGGAAGCAATTGGAGTACCTATATGCAACTACCATCTGAACCACTCAAAAACCAAAAATATGCATATGTCTCCCAATTCGGAACCGAATATCAACTATATGCCAAGTTTGAGAACCTAGTGCCTAATGAGTTTTCGTGCAACGGCAAATGTGGCCCATTCGGTGAATATAATGCTGGACTGGCAAGTGCAAATAGTTCTTTAGCGTCAATTTATCTCATACCAACCCCAACACCAAGCCCAACCCCAACACCGCCTCCAGCCGAATTAATACAAGGGAAGGTTTCATATTTTGGATCATCGATAACCTATCCAAAAGTAATTCAAGTTGATTTTGACCCTCTTGATGTAGGGGTTGGCCAGACACAATTAGTCACCGCCAAAGTTTGGTCCGAACACCCAATCGCTCAAGTAACAGCTTATATCGAGTTAGATAATTCGATTACTGAAACTTTTACCCTCACACAAACATCTTCTACAATAAGTAATCAAATTTACAGAGACACATGGGCGGTTAGTATTCCGCACACCGATACTCACGATACAATTTATACCGTACACCTAACCGCAACTGATTCAGAAGAACAAGAAATTGCATCAGAAATTGTAATTCGATAAAAATAAAAATTATGAAGAATATCAAACTCAATTCATCAACATACAACAACGAATTAATAGTTCGCGTGTTCTGTACTCGTTACACACGAATTTTATCCAAAATACTACTAACATTCGTTTTTTTGATACTTGGAACAATTACGGTTGGGAAGTTCAAATCAGTTTATGCAGTTTTTAGTATTAACTCTGCAACCCCGACTTGCGTAGGTAGTGTATCCTCTCTTTCAGTCAACTATACCGTTGAAGGTCCAAATGGAGCAGCTGGAAGCACAGATAATCCATATAATCAGTATTCAGCAATGTATGACTTTGCTCAATTCTTGTCAGGTACATATTCTAATACTTGGAACAAGGGCGGATCAGGTTTTACCGCAGGCGTTAGTTATACAATTCTTCTTCAAAATCGCAACTTAGGTTGGCCTTCAATGAATCAAGCATCTAGCACATTTACTGCCCTTAACTGTCAAACACCCCCAACTATTACCTCGCCGACCAAAACATCAATCACAACCACAGGGGCAACACTCGGTGGAAATGTTACTTCGGCTGGAAATGGTACATGGTCAGGCAGAGGGGTATGTGTTGGTCTTTCCGCAAATCCAACTACAGGTTGTACCAGTACAAGTGGAACAACAGGAGTATTTTCGATTGCAGTCAGTGGATTAAATAGTAATACTCTTTATCACTACCGCGCCTATGCAACTAGTTCTGCTGGTACGGTTTATACAACAGACGACACCTTTACTACGCTTAACCCAAATACAGCCCCAACTCATGTGTCCGGACCCACGGTCACTTATCCCAATGGCCGGTTCCGTACAGGTGTCAATACTACCTGGTCGGTCCAATTTAGATACGATGACGCTGAACAGACTGGGTCAAACGCCTTAAGTTGGCAGTTGCGTACTGCCTCAGGAGGAGGAGGTACACTCATTACTAGTGGTACAACCACCAGTGGCCAGACCAACACCTTCGGGCCATATCCGTATAATCAAACAGGTATAGTCGAGGGTACCGGCAACACAGTCTATCTTAGAGTTTACGACGGTACGGCATACGCAGATGAATGGTTCACCTGGGTATATAGAGACACGGTCGATCCAACCAGCTCAACCTCTATCTCTCACTCTCCTGCCAGCGTTGCGACTGACAATAATTACACCGTAACCTTTACACCTAACGACGCAGCCAGCACAAATAGCAATGAGCTAATAGTGTACGTTTACACTGGCCCAAACGGTACGGGAACCTATTTAACAGGGGTATCCGCAACCACTGGCCAGTCAAAAACCACTTCTACGATTACGGATGCCGCACTAGCTCAAGGGAACAACACCAGATATCTGAGGACTTGCGATGGAGCCAATAACTGCTCCGATACAAGTTTTACAGTTATTAAAAACAGTCCGCCTTCTATTTCGTCTTCAACCAAAAATGCCATAACCACGGTTAGCGCGAACCTCGGAGCAAATGTAACTTCTGACAATGGTAATGCTATTACTGGTCGAGGTGTATGTGTTGGGTTAAGCGCTAATCCGAGCATTGGTGGTAATTGTCTAGGCACATCAGGCACAACAGGTGTTTTTAGTGTAATTATCCCGAATCTCAGTCCAGAAACCTTATATCATTTCCGTGCTTATGCGACCAACACTGCTGACACTACCTACACCACAGACGACACATTTACTACAGTTACTCCCGCGTCTGGTTGTACATTTCCAGTTTCAGGAGATGTCACTATCAGCTCATCTTGTAATATTCCCACTAATGGACTAACGGTCTCAACAACACAGGTTAAGCTCGTTGGCTCAGATACTGGTAGTATCCAAATGGACGCTGATATGACTGTTAATCCAGGGAGTGTTCTAGTTTGGGGACCAACTAAGCAAATAGTTCGAGCGCCCGGAATCACGCTTTTTAATGCGACAGGCACTCAAATTACTCAAAAATACATTTGTTTGTACGACCCAGATTCCGATGGGGTACCAAATGATTACATGATAACGACTCAGGGAGGAACAGCGATCCTTCAGGATAGCTCAAGTTGTGGTTCCAACTATATTCGCCCCAATGCCCTTAATTCGGCATTCCTCAATTTCAACGGTGCTCTCAAAGACCTTGCTCCAGATGATAATTTGTGTTTCGATTTGGCAACTTGTAATTAGAATAAAGTCTATTTATTAGAAATAAAAATAATATTGACTTTGTCAGCAAGTTTGATACAATTACCGCCACAACAATGAAAAACAAGCCTCGAGTGTGTTTGTTAAATAATAAAAAGTCCGCGGATTCCCGAGCAGCTGCTCGGGTTTTTTTTAATCAAAATTACCCAGAAAGAATAAAAAATTATAAAGAATACGACCTCTTTGGTTTGTATGAACTAGCAATAATTGTAAAAAACAGTCAAACAAGCCTGTCAGTCAGCGCAAGTTCTAACTCCTCCAGTTGTTCAGCTTGTTCTCATAGTGGTTGCCATGGAAACTGCAGATGAAATTAAAAATAAATATTTGAAAGGGGGTGAAAGAAAAAAGTGAACAATACTAACCAAAACTCAAAAGAATACGACGAAGTTATTTCAACAGTCGAATTATCAAAGGAAGAAATAACAGATGCTACCAGCAGCGCTTCTGCACAGGGTTCATGTGGACACACAGGATCTAACTCGGGTAGATAAAATGCTACTCTTAGTAACATAAGAAAAGCGAGTGTGAGCTCACACGAATAATAATAAAGTATTTATGTCAACCCAAAAATCGATAGAAAGCAATCTAGAATTGCTATATCAAAAATGCGTGTCTGCCCATCAAAAAACAAATTTTATTTCAACGGTACATCGAAGTTTTTTTTACAACGATGAACCCAAACTCTATACATTCATATTGAATAGCAAAAACTCGTCCAAAAAATTCAGTACCAACGCCAGTGGGTCCGCTTGGGACGAAAGACTTGCTTTTGTTAAAGGATATGTGGAAATGATCGAAAGATATGCACTAATCCCATCAAAAAAAGATTTAAAAGATTTATTATTTTCTTCACAAAAAAATCTACCTCTCTCAATTGAGTTAACAAAATTTCTGAAATTCTCACCTGAGCAATTATCCAACCCAATTTTTCGAAAAAAGATTGCTCAACCTCAAGACTCACTTTATTGGGCCAAAGTAGTTGATTTAATAACGAATAAGTCTGTATATATTCCAGCACAAACGGTTTTTTGTCCCTTTGGAAAAAAGGAAAAAATAATTCGTACTCCAATATCAACTGGTGCCTCGGCTGGTCTTGATAAAAATGCCACAATTATTCGAGCAATATTTGAAGTTTTAGAAAGAGACACTTTTATATCTGCATATCTTGGCAAATTGCCAGGTACGGTTCTTGAGGTAGCAAATCCTTCAGGGGTAGTTGCCGACATATTAGATGAATTCGCTTTTTACAAGCTTAAGCCAATAATAATCAAATTAGATAATGATTATAATATTCCGGTAATTTTAACAATTCTCCTTGATCGGACAAAAAATAAACCCGTCGTTACTTTTGGATTAAAATGT
The DNA here is from genome assembly GCA_964418515.1 of uncultured Gammaproteobacteria bacterium. GTDB lineage: Bacteria > Patescibacteriota > Microgenomatia > CAYQLK01 > CAYQLK01 > CAYQLK01. The sequence goes on from CAYQLK010000007.1 coordinate 9,013, forward strand.
CATACCGATTTAAATCGCGCAATACAGGGTAGTCTTGAAGAATCATTTCATACGCGTGGCTGGATGCGCGATGAGCTCGCAAAATCTAATCAACAGAATATTGAGTCATTACTTAAAAACATTAACAAAACGTATGAGCTCAAAGATCGGGGATTAATTTGGAGCCAGCCGTTAGTACTCAAATACATTAATTTTTGGTTAAATAATAAAAAAACCACTAAGCTTATCCTCCAACCAAGTTATTTAAAAATTTCATTAAACCAATTAATCAGTAAGCTTAAAAAAATAGGTTTTGATATTTACTTAAAAGAATTTGATGACCCAGAAATAAAAAAATTAGGATTTTTTGCATGCAAAATCATTATTCCCCAAGCTCAGCCTTTATATTTAGAAGAAGAGTATAAATATCTTGAAGTGGGTCGTATTGAAAAAATCGCAAAACATAAGATTAAAAATCTAAAACCATTTTTACAACCATTTTTATGAAAGATTATATAAACAAATTTTTTATCGAAACAGGAACGCATTCAGTCACGGCCCCCAAGCCAATCCCGTATGATAAATGGCCAATTGCCTGGAAAACAATTCATTACAAAAATTATCCAAGGTTTCCCTATATCAAGCTGCCCATACTTAAGCCATCATCAGAACTAGAAAAAGTTATTGCATCTAGAAGAAGTCAAAGGAATACAAATCGTGTCATATCATGCATGAAACTAAAAAAAATTATTTCCTTCGCAAATTTTGCCGCAACTATCGATGGGCGCAGTTATCGAGCATATCCATCTGGTGGCGCACGGTACCCATTAGAAATTTATCTGTTTGTAAATAATGTCAAAGGTTTAAAAAGAGGTTTGTACCACTACTCATTTGAAAACAATTCTTTAGAAATACTCCAACTTAAGGATTTTAAATTAGATCTCAAAGAGACTCTCGTGGATAGTTGGGTCGCAGACTCGTCAGTTTTTTTGGTCATCACCGCTATTCCAGGACGTAGCGCAATTAAATATGCTAACAAATCACTCAGATATATTTTTATTGAAGCAGGGCATCTTAGTCAAAATATTTTATTATTGGCTGAAAAACATAAAATTCACACTTGTCCAATTGGTGGTTTTTACGAAGACAAGCTTAATAAGTTACTTAGAATTGACAGAACAAACGAGAAAGCTATATATTCAATTGCTATAGGTTAATATGTCAAATGAAAAATTAAGAGTAAATCCGGAGGTAAGAATGGACGAAAAAATAACAGAAAATTCCAGGCTCGTTATCACAAATCTCAATTTGGGTATCGGGACAAAGGAGTTAGTCGTAGATGGTAACTTTACCATCGGTCCATCGGAACGCCTTGCGCTAATTGGTCGTAATGGAAGCGGCAAAACATCTATCCTTGATTTAATATCGACTGTTGCAGATGGTAATCCACCACCTGACCATTTGGATGTCAAGGGCGATATAGTTTTGTCGCAAGCTTCTGTTGGGTATTTAAATCAGGATATTCAGGTAACATTTGACGGTAGCGTTAAACAATATTTAGACAGTTGCTCTGACCAAGTCGCTAAGGCAATCGAGGTCTATGAACAACTGACTGCACGAATGGCGGCTGGTGAGACCAACGATCAACTAATGGACGACTACGGAAAAGCTCTCGAAGACATGGCCAAATATGATGCTTGGGATTTTGCCCGAAAAAGAGAAATAATTTTGGAAGGATTAGGGCTGACTGCCGATTATCTTGATAGGGATATGACAGAAATAAGCGGTGGAGAAGCAACAAAAGTTTCCCTTGCAGGAATATTAGTTTCTTCACCGAATCTAATACTATTAGATGAGCCAACGAACAATCTTGACCCGCAAAGCGTGAAGTTTCTTGAGGACTGGGTCAAACAGACAAACACTTCATTGCTACTTGTTTCTCACGACCGTGAATTTCTTGATGAAACCGTAACTCAAATACTTGAAATAGATGAGGCAACCAAGAAATTAATTAAATTCGGCGGAAATTACACTTTTTACCGACAAAAAAAACAAGAAATGTTCGAAGCCCAAATGAGGCTTTATGATGAGCAGATGAAAAAGCGTAAACAATTAGAGGACTCTGTTAAACAACTAAAACAAGAGGCGCAAAGATTTGAAGGAATTTCAAATGATTCATTCTACCGAGCAAAAGGCGGCGCTTTAGCCAAACGAGCAAAATCTCAACTTGTGCGAATTGAAAGAGAGTTATCTGATATACCCGAACCTGTACTCCCCAAAAAACCGTCTTTCGAGGTTAAAGTGCCGCAAATTAAATCTGGGGTGCTTTTAAGTGCAAAAGATGTTTCTTTTGGTTATCCAAATTCAGCCCCAGCTATATTTACCGACATAGATTTGACTATCCATGGAGGAGAACGTTTAGGAATTGTTGGAGCAAATGGAGCAGGCAAAAGTACTTTGCTCAAGTTAATTACGGGTACTCTTTCTCCTAAAGAAGGGAAAGTTGATTTTGTGACTGGTCTAAAAATTGGGTATTTATCACAAACTGCCGAGAAACTGAAAATGGATCAAAATATTATCGATTACATTCGTCGGAAAGCCGTAGTTTCTGTTGAGGATGCATATAAGGCTTTGTCGCGAATGTTGTTAGACGATTCGGCACATAAAACAGTCGGAGATTTTAGTTTTGGTGAACTCCGCCGAATCGAATTAGTTGCACTTTTCGTTTCTAATCCAGATCTGCTCGTATTAGATGAACCCACAAACCATCTTGATATCTATACTATTGAAACTTTAGAAGATGCACTCAAGCGATATTCGGGGGCAGTTATTACAGTTACACACGATGAAATGTTTTTAAAAGATTTAGGTGTTAATTATATTGTTATAGTCGGCAAGGGTGGGCAAGTACAAAGGCAAAAAGTCAATTCTCCTCAAGAGGTGGAAAAGTTTTTCAGTGTAAAGTAGTTTATTTGAATGTTACAAATAGTTTCAGAAAAGTTAAAAACTTTTCATAGTTTGTGTAGATTAAAAACGCGTTTATACCCAATAAGGATGGAAACATTATTACCTTCTCAAAAAAACCTCCCGTTTTTGGCCGCATGGTTTTAATAGGTGGAATGCCAAATTTAACAGGTATTGGGAATAATAGTGGTATTCCGTCCCGTGTCAGCATATCCATAAACAAATGTGTTACAAAACCAATCATAAAAGCCCACCAAACCACATTCATATCGACCAATAATACGGCGTGAAGTATCCCCAAAAACCATTTCAGCAAATATCCAGTAACAACTAGTCCGACAATTGAATGAGTCAGCAGCCTGTGGCCACCAAGCAGTGGGGAAATTAGCTTACCCAAAAAACTTCCACCTCTTAATCTGCGCCATAGAGTTCCTGTTGATTGATCAATGTCTGGAAAAAGCCCACCGATAAAATTAGCTGCCAACACCGTTATTAATGTAGCAAGTGACATATTAACCAGTGGAAAAATTACAAAATAAATACTAAGACCGGTAAATGCCGCCAAATCGTGAGTTCGTCCTGTCATAATTAATTTTGCTTATAATTCATTGTATGACAAGCCACATAGAAAACGCGCGAATCTTAACCAAAATTCTCGAGAACCAATATAGTATTTTTGGTATTAAGTTTGGTGTCGACTTCTTAATCGGACTTGTTCCATGGGCAGGGGATACTGTTGCTTTTTGCTTATCTCTTTATTTGCTCTACATCGCTTTAGACGAACGACTCCCCTATCACAGAATTCTACTTATTATCTTTAATATTATTTCTGACTTTTTAATCGGCCTTGTCCCAATTGTAGGAGATATTAGTGACCTTTTTTATAGATCCAATTCCAAAAATCTAGCCATAATTGAAACGCATATAGAAATAAGAAATCGACAAGCACACAAATAAATCTCCGCCTTTATTTTTATTGATAATTTCATATATAGTAGATATTTATGAGTGATAAACCTTTACCAGTCGAACCCGACTTTAATAATCCCCCAGTAGAAGAAATCGATACAGACGAGATTGCTAGTCCGCAGCCTTCCGCTCAGGTAGTTAATCCTGCAATTCCAGCTGGTGACGTCCAAACCTTAATGGCAGTTGAATCAATGTTGAAAAATGTTATTTCTAGAATGGAAATGCTCAAAACAGAGCTAAAAGAAGAAGCAGATATGCTTAAAAGTGCTTTTGAGTCTGATACTATCTATAGAGAGTTTGATGATAATGCCAAAGCAGCCGCAAAAGACAAACTTGCCGCCAAAAAAGAAATTCTCAAAAAACCCGATGTTGCCGATCTTAGTCTCAAAGTTCAAAGCAAAAGGTCAGAGATAAAAGAGCTTAAAGAAAAAATGTCCGACTATCTAACTCAGTTTCAGCAACTGTCTGGACTTAACGAAATAGAGGGCGAAGATGGAGAGGTTCGTACAATTGTTTATACTGCAAGATTAATTAAACAAAACAGCAAGTTTGGCAATTAGGCAAATCAGCGTTTTAGTTTGATTAAGTCGGATATTATAATTCCCAGAACCACACCCAAAGTCAAAAAAGACAAAGGATTAAACTCCCAAGCATTATCTATTTTGCCATGCAGAATTGAAGAAACACCTCTGGTCATACCACTCGAATAAGGAACCCACCCAAACACTGATTCATACACAGATTTAATAGGAAAATAATGCAGCTTATCCGTGGGAACTATAGATAGAATGAAAATTACTACACCAAAAGCAACAAGCCTCCCATGAGACGTGGAAAGGCTTGCTAGTTCTTTGGCTAATTGCCAGTAAGAATTTTTAGGCTTTTGGGTTAAGTTTTTTACCGTCGGCATCTGGTAGGTTGCCTGTTACGATTAGAATTACATCAATTATCGTCCATACTCCACAACCACCAAGAGTAATGAGTTTAAGGATTCCAAGTCCGATATATCCTAGATAAAAACGGTCTACTCCTAAACCGCCCACAAGTACTGATAATAAGACCGCGACCAAAAAATTCTTGTCGCTATATGCTTCAGCTTTAACTGAAGGCTTACTGACTGCTGTCTTTGCCATAAATATTAATTAAAACTTATAATTATTATAGATTATACCTAAAAAGCAAATATGATTTTACCCATTTGTACTAGAATAGTTTTATGACCTCAACTACCAGAAAAATTATTTCCAGCCATCATCCCAAAAAACACTACAATAGTTTTCGTTACGCTTTTTCAGGGATCAAATATGCTTTTTTACAAGAACGTAATTTTCGTTTCCACTTACTAATTTCGGTTTCAATAATAATTCTTGGATTTTTTTATGACCTCAATTATATTGAGTGGGCTATCGTGTCTTTTTCGATTGGACTAGTTCTTGTTTGCGAAATGATAAACACTTTATTGGAAGACCTAATGGATTTTATTTCTCCCGCCTACTCAGACGAAGTAAAAATCATAAAAGATATTTCTGCTGGGTTCGTTCTGGTTGCAGCAGTTATTGCAATGTGTAATGGCCTATTAATTTTTATTCCCAAAATTTTCCAATCCTTATAAGTAAATGGCAAAAACTAATAAAGAGTCACAAAAATCAATATCTAATATATTAGAAAAAAGCGATATTTTTCACTATTTCTATTCCTCAATAGGTTTAATAATTGCTGTTGGGTTAATTTTGGTTTTTCGAAAAATTGCCGGTAATTTAACCGAACCAAGGCTTGTTTATTTTGATGAAGGAATTTATCAATTATTTAGACACGTCGCTTCTTCCACCACAGACTTTATCGCCGAAACGACTTCTTTTCTAGGCTCAACAATATTTATTATTCCTTTACTAATTGTTGCAGTATTTTTTTTAATCAAAAACCATTTTCGTAGAGGTGCCTTTATTTTGGCTTTTAGTACGATATCGACAGTACTTATTAATAGTGCCTTAAAGTCTGTATTTATTAGAGACAGACCAGAGTTAACGGATTATCATCTACTTTGGCAGGATTATTCATTTCCATCAGGCCACGCAATGAGCGCAACTGTTTTTTATTGCGTACTAGGGTATTTGGTTGTAAATTTTGAGAAAAATCCAACACTTAAAATAGTCTATTCATTTTTCTTTTTTCTTGTGACAATGTCGGTCGCAATGTCTAGAGTAGCGCTTGGCTTACATTATTTTTCTGACGTTGTGGCTGCGATGGCTATTGGGGGGTTTTGGGCAATTTGGAATATTTATATTATAAAAATTATTTATCGAACAAAATGAATATTTTTAAATTATTTTTTAACACCGAAAAAAAAATTTCCAAACCAGATTTTATTTATACGCGCGTTAACGACAAAATTACTAAAGTTAATTTAATAAACAATTCAATCTCTTGCCCATATTTAATTAGCGACTTTTCATCTCACTCTGAGAGTTCCAAGCAAGAAGTTGCAAATAAAAACTCAATCAATTTTTGGGATAGGCTATTTGGTACTAAAAAATATCAAGATTTTTCAAAGAGCGTAAAAGGATTTTATAATGAGGATAAGGTTTGGAAATATTTATCCAAAAAATATCTTACAGTTTTTTCTCGTGAGCTAGATCATCAAGGTGTGGATATTTTATTATCCAAGGATGGAAAGAATTTTTTTGGATTTCAAATCAAATCTTCTGATTATTATGCAGACCATTTTAGGCAAACTGACAAATTCAAAAACGTTCACGGTTTAATTGTTGTTGGGCGCGAATTCGACGGAAACAACATACTAAATCAAGTAAAAAAAATAGTCGACATTTACAATTTTTCTTGATTTTTTCTTCCATTAGTTTTAGTATTATATTGTTACAAAAGATTAATGGTTGCTATTACAGACAAAAAAAGACTATTACTATCCACAGTTTTTATTCTCGCTATATTTCTTGTTAGCTGCAAAAAACCAGCTGGCTCAACAAATTCTTCAGACAATAACTCCTTAGCATCAAAAGCTGGAGGGCTTGCTGCGGCATTAATTTCTGGTGACAGTTTTAGGTGTAAATATACTAATACGACCGATAACTCAACAGGGGAATATCTCGTAAAAAACAAAAGCTTTAGGGTTGACGGTCAAGAGGTTAATGGCCAAAAGTCTTCAGTAATCGTTAACGAAAAAGGAATGTATATGTGGACTCCAGGTGAGAAAAAAGGTTTCTTCTATCCTGCGTCCAAACCAACAGACACTAAGGACACCACGAATACTAACAATGATTTTGATGAATTCCTAAATCCAGAAAAACTAGACGCTAAAGAAAAAATAGATTGTCAGAACGCAGTTTTAAGTGACTCTGATTTTACTCCACCAACAGATGTCGAATTTCAGGATTTTTCACAAATGATGAATTCTTTCACTAACCCCAGTGGGTCGAATGGGTCGTCACTACCAAATATTGATTTAGATAATATTCCACAATTCGACCAAGAATAATCAGACTTAATTTATATTTTGGACTACATCCGTATTATTAGTTTTAAATATTTTCTTAAGTAATTTGACAGTCAGAATATTTTTTCTCTATATTTAACTTAGTCAGTACTAATATTTATAACCAGCTGATTAAAAAATAATTATGGATAAAAGACTTTTTGTAGGTAACCTACCATACTCAACGACTAGTGATAGCTTGAGGACAATATTCAGCCCTTACGGAGAAATAGTTTCAGCTGAAGTTGTAATCAACAAACTGACAAACAGATCAAAAGGCTTTGGTTTTGTGGAATATTCTACTAACCCAGAAGCACAGGCAGCCATTGATGCCTTAAACGACACCGAACAAGAAGGTCGCAAAATAATTGTAGCTTTTGCCAAACCCCGACCAGATGAGGTTGCTCCAGAACAACCAGCGCCAACAGAAACCCCAGTATCAGTCGATGCATCCCCTGTAGTTGAAAATACAACAGAGGCTCCTTCTGTGGAAGAAACACCAGTTGAATTAAATACTAATGAAACTGAGCCAGCTCCGGAGGTTGCAGTCGAACCTGTACATATCTCTACAGAAGTCACCGAGACCGAGCCAGCAATTCCTGACGCAGTTTCTGAAACGCCCGAGTCAACAACTGATAATAAAGCGTAAATTTCAAACTAGATTTGGCTAACTTGCATAAACACATAAAAAGCAAACATCACGGAATGTTGTTTGCAGGTGTTTTATTGGTTGCAGTGTCAATTGTACTAATCCTTAACACTCTTAATAGCCGTATTACAACTGAAGCAGATATATCCAAGCCAGACAACAAACAAAACTTAAGCAAAGTTCCAACAGTCTCCCCCGCCAAATCTCAAAATCAAACTCCCCTATTACAAACAAAAAACTACAATGACTACGGGCTTTCGTTTTCGATTCCTTCTAGTTGGTTTGAAAGTGAGAATATTGTTACCCCAAACTTATTTTTAACATTCAAAAAAGAAGCAGATGCTGAAGTTGTCGTAACTACTTCAAAAAGCTTTACAGGTCATGGAGTCGACGGGGAGTTAGTTTCTAAAGCAAAGATTACAATCTCCAACCTTGAAGGCGAAATTCAAATTTGGGAAGATCAAGGGAAAATTCGTAGTGTGATTGTAAATAATTTAGAAAAAGACGGCTTATTTTATACATTTGAGGTATTCATTTATCAAAACTTTGAAACCAACGAAACAGAATTTAGAGATTTTCTAAAATCAGTAAAGTTTCGTTAAACTTATTTTTACCTTCTGAAAATTTTAACCCCCATTAATGTAAGTAAGAACCAGACAACAATCGAAACCAGCCAAAAAAACAAAAGAGCTACAAAATTATATTTTGTAAAGGATAATACGGCTGGAGTCAGTATACCCATGACCAACAGATACAAAATAAAAGAATATAGCTGGTCGTACTGTTTGATATAGAACCATGCTTTCTCGTAGAATAATGCCCAAAACCCTTTAATCATATTATTTTATCTATACTAATCTTATGACATTTCTCGAAAACTACCAAAAATTTTTAGGTATTTTTGAATTACATCTTAAAAAATATCTTGATTCATTACCTAAAGATTTGGAGAATAAGGATGTTAGTACACAGAAACTCATTGAAGTATCTTCACTTGCTGTTCAAGGTGGTGGTAAAAGATTAAGGCCTTATCTGGTCAGTCTGGGTTATCAAATGGCATCAAACAAGCCGTTTGATGCCAAATCTGTTCTTGATGCAGCACTCTCAGCTGAAATTTTTCACACCTTTGCTCTCGTTCATGACGACATTATCGACCAATCATCGACACGCAGGGGTCAAAAGACTCCCCATGTGTTATTTAATGAAGTCCACACATCAAATAGTTTAAAAGGTAGTTCTGAACATTTTGGAACTTCAATGGCAATTCTTACGGGAGACCTGTTAATTGCATACGTTACAAAAATTATTTCAAATATTGAGGCTGATCCTCAAACAAAACAGAATTTAAATACCGCTTTTGCGGATATGTTTGTCAATTTAATCCTTGGACAATATCAAGATGTTTATCAATCATTTGACCCAAATAGACCTAGTGAGGAAATGATTATGTCGACTTTAAGATGGAAGTCAGGAGAGTATACGGTTGAATTTCCACTAAAGTTTGGAGGCCTACTGGGACAAGCTTCTGACGAACTTTTAGGTTTTTTTGCCAAATTTTCTACCCCAATAGGAATTGCATTTCAATTAAGGGATGATATTTTGGGAATTTTTTCCAAAAGCACAACAATCGGCAAATCTAATTTGTCAGATATCAGAGAGGGAAAAAATACATTACTAATTAGATATGCTATGGAATTAGCTAATGCTAATCAAATAACCAAGCTAAACTCAATTCTAGGCAAACAAAACGCAGATGAAAACGATTTAATAGTTGTTCAAGATATTCTTACTTCTTCGGGCGCCAAAGCAAAAATCGAAGCAAAAATTTTAGGGCTTTCAGACGAGTCAAAGAATTACATATCGGAAGCAAATATTGACCAAGAACACAAAAATATTCTATCTGAATTTTGTGATTTTATAATAAGTCGCGACAAATAAAATAAAGTATAATATCGTAACAATTATCTACTTAACTTATCATGAAAATTATTGAGAATAAAAAAAGAAGATTCCAAAAAACAGACATTTATTGTGCATTTTTACTGCTTGTCGGCGGAGTCATGAATGCGTTCCCAGGTTTATTTACGCCAATTGTGCAAAGTATTGCAATTGGTTCATTAAATTTACAGATGGTTTTGGGAGTAGTATCAGTAATTCTTGCTTTATATCTTTTGCTTGAGAAAAGTAGGTAATTTTTTATATGAAAGCTGTTTCCAAAGTTGAGGTTGAAAAAGTCTTAACTGAAGTAATCGATCCCGAACTAGGTGTTAATATGGTTGACTTGGGACTGCTTTACGAAATCAATATTTCTCCCGAAAACCACATTGATATTGTCATGACCTTAACCACCCCTGGGTGTCCCTTGGGGGGATTTTTTCGCAAAGATATAAGAGATAGGTTAGCCGATCTAGATGGTGTTAAAAGTAGTGATGTCAGAATTGTTTTTGATCCGCCTTGGGATTTTAGTAGGGTTACTGACTTGGCCAAAGCCCAATTAGGGTTCGTTTCCTAATCAAGGAGTTTGTTCCAATACATTGCAGTTATTTTTCTGTAAGTTTTTTCTATCTCTTTGCCGTATGTCCAATGATGAATTTGAGGTGATTTTGCTTCTGGGCTATTACTTATTGCAAGCTCATCTCCAATATAGAATCCAATATGCTTATGTTCTTCTCCGTCTGGATACATTATATTTTCCCAAACTAGAATACATCCGTTTTTAGCTGTGGTTATTTCTGTCCAGTTGGATTTTTCAAGATCCTTAATAGTTCCATCCACCGTTGCGTGCCTATCTGTAATTAGCTTAAACAAATACAAAACTCCTGATACGAATTGAGCACAACTTAAGTTTCCGTCATTTAAAATATCCTTTGTTTCTCCATCAACCTCAGCCCAAAGATTTTTAAAAATCTTTGCTCCCTCAGAATTTTTAATCGTCTCTATATAGTTATCTGCCAAAAGTATTTTAATACTCATTTCTAATATTTTAACCTAAAATCATTAATAAAAATAAAACATAAAATTATAAGTTAGCAGTAACACTAAGATTGTTTTAGTGGTTTTATATCCAACTAATTAGACTATAGTTTACAATTATTTTGTTTATAGGATTGATATTTTCACGAGACTTAATTTTCGGGTTAATTTCGTGTATATTTAATTCAAAGCTAAAGGACTTTTTAACCCTTGACACTCGATATATCTTGTACTTAAACTGGATTTATACACAAGATATTGTATATCTTGTTAAAAGTTACTCGAGGTGTTTAAAGCAATTTAAAAAACAAAATAAGCTTTTTTAATCACCTTGTTTTCACGCTTGTTACATCATGAAATGTCCCTACTGTTATTCTAGTTCCAACAAGGTTGTCGACAAAAGAGAGTCTGATGATAAGCGGATTACCCGCAGACGCAGACAGTGTCTCAAATGCACAAAAAGATTCACTACTTTTGAGCGTGTCGAAACCATTGATTTGTTGGTAGTCAAAAAAGACGGCCGCCGCGAACATTTTGACCGCAACAAGCTTCGTTCCGGAATAGTCAAAAGCTGTGAGAAAAGACCGGTCCCTGCTGAAGTTATCGAATCAACATTAGACAAAATCGAAACAGACCTAAGAAGATTAACTGGTAATGAGATTCACTCCAAGAAGCTTGGAGACTTAGTAATGAAACATCTAAAAAAAGTTGATGAGGTTGCTTATATTCGCTTTGCATCAGTCTACAGACAGTTTACTGATCTAAACGATTTTGAAAAAGAACTTGCTTCTTTGACCAACAATCTACGGGCTCGTAAAGCCTCAACAACCAAAAACTAAAAGCTGATTTTGTTTTTCCTGCCTCGGGTTTGTATATTTTCGACGCAGGTAATAAAAAGTCTATAAAAATAAAGAAAGGAAATAAAAATGGCGCTGCCAAAATCAAAATTGAAGGCAAATGAACTTCAAAAACTCGGTAAAGAAATACCTGCTCCGCCATTGGATCTTCCCGAGCCTACTTTGTCAGAAAATGCTGCATATATTGCAAAGACCAGATATGCAATGCGCGACGAAGCCGGTACTCCAGTAGAAACTCCCAAAGAAATGTTTTGGAGAGTGGCTTACAACATTGCCACCGCCGACAGAAGTTACAACAACAATTCCCCAGAAAAAACCCTAAACACTGCACGTACTTTTTATTCAATGATGGCAAACCAAGAGTACATTCCTAATACTCCGACCATGGTTAATGCGGGCAAGCCCAATCAACAACTTTCAGCTTGTTTTGTTCTTCCAGTCGAGGACAGTATGCCAGCAATTCTTAAGACAATGTCTGACATGGCCATGATTCACAAGAGTGGTGGCGGTACTGGATTTTCTTTTTCTAGACTGCGCCCATACGGCGATGTTATTGGTTCATCACGCGGTACGACCGTTGGACCAGTATCTTTTATGCAAGCTTATAACGATGTTACCACTCAAATAAAACAAGGCGGAGTACGTCGTGGTGCCAATATGGGTATTCTTCACATTACTCACCCAGACATTCTCAGATTTGCTGTACACAAAGTTGACGAATTTTCGTTAACCAACTTCAATATTTCAGTGACTGTCACAGAAGATTTTATGGAGACAGTTAGATCAGATAGTCGGTTTATTGAAGGCGACGAAAGCTTCGATGTTGAAGAGCTTGAAGAAATAATTTCAGAAATAAGAGCCGCTCAAGCAATCCGCGACGTTGATCTTAAATTAGTAAAGGTCGAAGAGGGTGTCAAAAAACTTTACGAGCTAACCCGCGCAACTCAAGATGGCGAAGGTTACGAATTAATTAACCCTCGTACCAACCAAGTTGCCGGCAAGCTTAATGCCAAAAAAGTTTTTGATCTTATCACTCGTTTAGCTTGGCAGTACGGCGACCCAGGTATGATTTTGATTGACAGAATTAATAATTCCAAAGCCAACCCTGTGCCTAAATTCGGCATGATTGAAGCCACCAATCCTTGTGGTGAGCAACCATTACATCCTTATGATGCTTGTACTTTAGGGTCAATCAATCTAAACAAGTTCAAAAAAGGTAAAAATGTTGATTGGGACAGACTTAAAACTGCCATTCATGAAAGTATTCACTTCTTGGACAACGTTTTAGATATGAACGAATATCCTCTTCCAGAGATTCACAAAACCACTCGTGCGATTCGCCGTGTCGGGCTCGGAGTTATGGGTTTTGCTGACTTACTCGCTGGACTTGGAATCGGTTACAACACTCAAGAAGGTTTTGACAAAGCCGAAGAAATAATGAAATTTTTTCAAGAAGAAAGCGACAACGCCTCAGAAGATTTGGCCAAAATCCGTGGCAACTTTGGCGCTTACGTTGGTTCAATCTATGACGGTGTTCGTCCAATGCGCAACGGTGCAAGAACAACCATTGCTCCAACAGGGACAATCTCAATGTTGGCCGATTGTTCAAGTGGAATTGAGCCACATTTTGCTTTAACTTATGCCAAGAACACAGTCGAAGGCAAGAGACTTTTTAATACCATCGAAGAGTTTGTTAAAGCAGCCAAGAAGTCAGGAATTTATTCTGAAGAACTTTTAGAAAAAATCCAAAACAACAAAGGTTCCGCTCAAGGCCTTAAGGATGTTCCACAAGATTTGCAAAATGCCTTCGTGGTTGCTGGTGATATTGCTCCTCTGGATCACGTAAAAATGCAGGCCGCTTTTCAGCGCTATACAGACAATGCAATTAGTAAAACAATCAACTTTAATAATGATGCTACTGTTGATGATGTGAGGAATGCTTACTGGCTTGCTTATGAGCAAGGGTGCAAAGGAATTACTATTTATCGTGACGGGTCTCGCGATAAACAGGTTCTAGAAACCAAAAAAGAAGGTTCGTACTACGACCAGATGACGGGCAAGAAAAAATCCGATAGTAACGGACATTCAGAGGCTCACTTTCCAGTTTTGCCAATGCGCAAACCAACTCCAATCGAAGCTTGGGGTATGCGTGTTAGGAAACCATCCGATGTAGGTAATGTTTATACTTCCGTTTTCCGTAACGCTCAAAACGAGCCGGTCGAAGTTTTCATTAATATCGGCAAATCAGGAGCCTATGTTTCTGGAGCTGCAGAAGTCACCGGAAGATTGTCCTCCCTTGCCTTAAAGTACGGTGCAACCCTCGAAGAAGTTGCTTCCGAGCTAGTCGGAATTAGTTGTGGTACACAGTATGGGATTGGTCCAAACGCTATTTATTCTGCTTTTGACGCAGTCGGTAAGTCGCTAGCCGAAATAGCTTCCGCCAAACAGCTTAATCTTTTGTCTCAGGACATTCTGATTACTGACGATAAACCACAAGAGGCAGTTTCTAATGGTCACTCAAACGGACACACTACAAACGGCCATGCGCAACACAATGAGGTTCAGGCTGTTCAAGAACCGCTTATCAAAGAAGAACCGCTTGCTCTAGAGATTAAATCTCCATTAGAAAGCAAAGTTATGACACTGGATATCAACAACTCCTGTCCTCAGTGTGGATCACCTCTGGCTTTCAAAGAAGGTTGCAAGAGTTGTATTAACCCAATCTGCGGCTGGTCCAA
>CAYQLK010000007.1:23731-36279 GCA_964418515.1 uncultured Gammaproteobacteria bacterium
ATAGTATTTGACTTTTAGCCTTAAATTTGGTATAATTATCCCTAAGAAAATTAACATTTCTGGAGGTTGTCTTTGTCAGTTCACACTCTTCCAGCCCATCAAGTTCAGTGTCTTTCGGGACACGTCTACAACGCCGCAGTTGGGTCCGAGCTCGAGGCTGATTGCAAGAAGCGAGTAGAGAACGGCTTCATTGACGCCCTCATTCTCCCGCACAACGAGTGCGAAGAATGTCTCGAAAGTTCTATCGCAGATGCAAGCCGAAACTACCGCGCACTTTGCGGTGACTGGGGTTGCATGGGCGACTGCGGTGCCGAGAACCCCGATCAGTGCCGAGGCACGGAGGATATCACGAAATATCAAACCCTCCTCGCTGCAGCCGAAAAGCGCAACCGCCGTCCAGTAGCTGCCTGAAAAGGGTAAGCCAAGCCCAGAATTCATCTTTCCCCGCTCATAAAAAAGCGGGGATTTTTTTTGGGAAAAATTTGACAATAATTTCTAATAACCTATAATATCAATCGGATTTTGTACCTTCACAAGGAGATAGTTCCTACCCATGACCGCAACCGCAACTTCAACCCTGCGAGCAACCGCTCGCGCCATGGTCCAGGCACCCAAGGTCATCCTTGCGGCCGACGAATCAACTGGGACTATGGGTGATCGACTGAGTTCGGTCGGTTTGCCCAACACCGCCGAAAACCGCAACGCATTTCGTAGGCTGCTTTTTACTACAGCCGGCATTGAAGACTACGTCGCGGCCACCATCCTCTTTGAGGAAACACTTGCCAATCCCGAACTGGTCGAACTTTTGACCAGTAAAGGCATCATCCCTGTCGTCAAAATCGACCAAGGCTTGGTCGATTACGGACCCAACGGCGAGAAAATCGTCAAAGGCTTTTTCGCCGACAAGCTCGCACCGCGCCTTGAGCTTTATGCCAGGCAAGGCGCTCGGGCGACCAAGTTCCGCAGCCTCTTTTCAATCACCGACAACGAGCTTCAGCTGCCGACTGACGAATGCATTCTGCTCAACGCATTCGCTCAGGCCGAGTTCGCAAGAATCTGCCAAAGCGTCGGGCTCGTGCCAATGGTTGAGCCAGAAGTCGATTTCAAGGGCACGCACGACATTGGAACCTGCGAAGACGCGTCGTGCGAAGTCTTATCCGCGGTCTTTGCCAGACTCAAGCTGGCTGGTATCGACTTCGAGGGTATGATTCTCAAACCCTCGATGGTGACCTCCGGCCAGTCCGCCGAAAACCGCGCCGGCTCACATCACGTGGCCATGCGTACCGTTCGAACGCTGCTTTCGACAGTCCCCTCCGAAGTCGCAGGCGTGGCTTTCCTTTCGGGAGGTCAGGGCGATGAAGAGGCGGATGAAAATCTCGCCGCCATCGCAAGGCACGGCAGGGAGCAGATGTCACCATTCAGGTTTACCGCTTCGTTTGGACGCGGTCTGCAACGCAGCGCACTCAAAACATGGGGAGGTGACGACGCTAACATCGCAATTGCTCAGGCAGTTTTCATCGAGAAGTGCCGGCAGACCAGCGAAGCTTCCGTCGCCTGAAATCCGACCAACTTGTAATCCCGTTTAAGCTTAAATCTTAAACGGGATTTTTATATTTATTAAAAAATTCTATTCGCAGTCAAAAACCCAATCAATATTGTTCCCCACCACCCGACTTGTGAAACAATCGAAGCCATTCCAATTTGGACCTTAAACATTACTGGCGCTTTTGCAAACTCAATATCTCCAAGTTTTTTTGCCCATCTCTTGATGTACTCTAAATACAGCCCGTTTATTCCCAGTAAAATTACTAAACCTATTTTCAATTGAGTTCTCGGCTTGTCATAATGTGCTCCCAAAAATAGCCCAGACAGGACTAGTCCAAAAAAACCAATCCAAATTAATATTTGCGTTACCCTTGCAACTGACATAACTTGAGATAATTTTTGTTTGTTTATAATCCACAAAAATCCCCAAACATCAATCACAATTACTGCCCCAAAACCAACAATTGTTGAAATCAAATGAATAAACAGTGGAAATTTATCAGCAAAATCAATCATCAAATCTTTTCTGGTGAAACTGGAGACGCCAATGGTGTTTGGCGTGTCTTGTTTTTCCTTTTACTAATTTCCACATGAACAAAAACCGCAAAACGAACCAAAATTGCAACAATTCCAAAAACCAATGCAAACCGACCCATAAACCTTTTGATTACCAATACTCCGTCCTTTGTCTCTGCTAGATAGAAGTGTAATATCACAAATCCCAAAGCCAAATAAGACATTGTTTGGAGTAGCTTCCATTTCTTTGGGCCCATTACTTCTATTGATTTTTTATTCGAAGTAATTGTTATTAAAAACAACAGGATTGTCGCAATTAATCCTGCCCAGACAGGTGCAACTTTTGGATTACTAAAACTTAATAAACCTACAATGTCCCATCGGTAATATTTATGCAAAACTAAAACAAAATGAGTAATTGCAATGCAGAATGAAGCAATTCCCCAAAACTTTCTGTGGATTTTTAATAAATTAAATAACTTAATATATTTTGAAAGCGGCCCAACTAGTAATGTAATTGATAAAAGCGTTATCGACCACAAGCCAGTTGTTTTGATCATTTCACTAACAGTGATTTTGAACTTATTGTAGGTTATCAAATATAATACAAACACTAGAACTGGTACCAATATATGAAACGTCCACTTAATACTTATTTTTCTATTAGTTTGATCGTCTAAATTTGGATGGGAAAGATGTTCTATATTATTTTGTGCTTGATTTAGCGTTACGGGTTGAGTTTGTGTCTGCTGTTGGTTATTAATATTCGTTGGCTGATCCATTTTTAAAAATTATATCAAATACCCGCATGTCATGAAATTTATGTTTCACAACATGCGGGTAGAATTTTTACCTAAGTTCAGCTGTCCTAGATTTTGCTAGTTGATCCAAAACACGCCGAACACTTGAGAGTATCAGGTAGCAAAATAATAATACCGTAACTGTTGGGGTAAGCAGGAAAAGCCCCACTCCAATCAGACCGACAAAATTATTTAACCACCCAGTCAACCTACTTGGCTGTTCGCTTTTCACACAATACGATCCTAACCGCACCTCCGCTACGAAAGAGAAACTCGACATTTCCCCAGCCAGCATTAAGGTATTTTTGTTTCAACTGCTCTCGGACAAGATACTTTCCAGCTTTTCGACCGAGATCGATTCGGATTTCGCCTGCCGAAAAGTAGCGGTCAATTTGCTTATTGATGAGCATTTCAAGCTCATCAACAAGTGCTAAGAGGTCGTTAGTTAGTTCAGATTCGGGTCCCAAGGCCAGTTACTCCTTTGCCTAAGACCCCGCCACCTAACAATATTTGGATTATTTCTCAAAAAAGTTATACCAAACAAACTCCTCTAATTTAATTTGCCTAGACAGCGGATTAAATTTTATATCAATTTAATCTAATATTCAAACTATAGGGTTATTGACTCAAACATAAAATATTTTCAACTTATATAATTCAATATATATAAAATTAAGTTGATTCATTTATAGCTATTTATAATAAATTGGCCAATATTTAATTATGAGAACAAATTTTTTATTTCCTTTCCTATTAACGATAGGATTATTTTTAGTGTTAACAGTTTATCCAATCATTTTTGTTTCACAAAACAGTTTTTTTTATAAATATCATTTTTTACAAAATGCCAACATACAAAGTAAGGATCTTGAAAAATCTATACAAACCTCAAACAAAATTACTGACTTTTTATTCAATGGCAATTCATTGCCTGTAGAGATTATGTCTGAGAGGGCTGTTGTACACATGTTTGACGTTCGCGATATTTATCAAAGAGCAATTACTATCCCTATTATTGTTTGTCTATTTTCGCTAATATTTTATTATCTAGAGGGGGCAAAAATAACCAAAAAAATACTTTTATCTGGTCCAATTTTGGCAATAACGTTTTATTTAATTCTTGGAGTAACTGGAAAAAAAGTTTTTGATTTTTTATTTATTAAATTTCATCATATTTTTTATACCAATGATTTGTGGATGCTGGACCCGAATGATATGTTAATTAAACTTTATCCTGAAGAGTTTTTTTCTAGACTGATTATTTTTAGTGCCGCAACAACAATAGTTATTTCATTAATATTAGTTTTAATTTTTATAAAAAAAATAAACTATGCCACAATCAATTCAAATAGGTGAGTTAACATTAAGACTTTATGGAATTATTTTTTCACTAGCAGTATTATCGGCATATTTTCTAATCGGAAAATTAGCCAGTTTATCCAAAGTTGATAAAAAGCATTTAGAAGCTACCTTATATATAGTTCTAATATTTGGTCTAATTGGCGCGAGATTTTATCACGTATTTGACGAGTGGAATTATTATTCAAAAAACCCTATAGACATAATAAAAATTTGGAATGGAGGGGTAGGAATATATGGCGGACTAATCTTAGCTTTAGTTGCATTAGTTGTGTTTTGCAAAATAAAAAAACAGAAAATCCTACCAATACTTGACGCAATTACTCCAGGTGTTTTATTAGCTCAGGCAATAGGGAGATGGGGAAATTATTTTAACCAAGAAGCTTATGGGTATCCAAGCAACTTGCCCTGGGCGATAAAAATTGACCCTGACAATAGACTTGCTGGATTTGAAAACTTTGAATATTTTCATCCTACTTTTTTATACGAGTCACTATTGGCAATATTTTTTGTTTTCATACTAGTATTAATTTTTTATAAAAAAAATCAGCATCATGGATTAGTTTTTGCTTTCTATTTAGTTTTTTACGGAATAACAAGATTAATTACAGAACATTTTAGAATTGATACATGGGAACAGGGTGGATTAAAAATTGCAGATCTATTAAGTATGAGTTTAATATTTGTTGGTTTATTTTTAGTTATTAAGCAGAGAATATTCGGAGCAATTAGCCGTTGACAAAATCTAGCACTCATATTAATATAAGTGCTAATTAACACTATGGCAGAGGTAACATTAACCCAGACAAAAATTAAAATTCCAGATGAGCTAGTGGTCCTACCATTAAGGAAAGATGTGGTTTTTCCAAATTCGATTATTCCGTTGTTGCAGTTTTCCAGACCAAAAATCAAAAAAGCAATTGACGAGGCAACAACAACTTCCGGATTAGCAATTTTTGTTGCTCAAAAAAGTGAGACGGTCGATAATCCCGGACCAAATGATATTTATCAGGTCGGTACCGTTTGTGCGATTAGAAGAATTTGGAAATCAGACAATGAATACCATACAGCAGTTGAAGGCTTAAGCAGAGTTTATCTTAAAGAATTTACACAGGTTGAGCCATTTATGAAAGTCAAAGTTGAGGAAATTCCTCAATTTGCAGAAAATGCTGAAGATGTAGACGCTTTAGTCAGAAATATACAAAATAAAATTCGAACCTATGCCGAGCTTGGTGGTCCAATCTCAATAGAGGCATCGATTTCTGCATTCTCCAGCGAGGACGCAAATCAAGTTGTAAATATTATTACCGCAAACTTGGCTGATCTTAAAACCGTAGAAAAACAACAGATTTTAGAGATGGTAGATATCAGAAAACGCCTTGAGAGATTATCAGAAATCCTTCAGAAAGAAATTAGAATATTAGAAATTAATCAAAAAATTGATACTGAAACTCAAGAGCGTGTCGGTAAGGTCACAAAAGAGGCGATCCTCAGGGAAAAAATGAGATCAATTGAAAAAGAATTAGGTGAGGATGATGATCAAAGGGAAATAGATGAACTCGAGGAACAAATAAAAAACGCCCACATGCCAAAAGATGTCGATAAAAAAGCCAGAAAAGAACTTGGCAGACTTGCCAAAATGTCTTCATATAATCCCGAGTCAGCTTACATTAGAACTTATCTTGAAACTCTAATAGAGATGCCTTGGCAGGCAAAATCCACAAAAGCTATCAACATCCATGATTCGGAAAAAATTCTCGAA
The DNA here is from genome assembly GCA_964418515.1 of uncultured Gammaproteobacteria bacterium. GTDB lineage: Bacteria > Patescibacteriota > Microgenomatia > CAYQLK01 > CAYQLK01 > CAYQLK01. Next base: position 29,714 of record CAYQLK010000007.1, read on the forward strand.
GAAGATCATTACGGTTTACCAAAAGCCAAAGAGAGAATACTCGAATATCTAGCGGTTAATAAATTAGTTGGCAAAATTCGTGGACCAATCCTATGTTTTTATGGTCCTCCAGGTGTTGGTAAGACCTCAATTGGCAAATCGATAGCAAAATCTTTAGGCCGCGAATTCGTCAGAATGTCACTTGGTGGTGTTCACGACGAAGCAGAAATACGCGGACATAGGCGAACATATGTTGGTGCAATGCCGGGAAGAATCATTCAGGGAATCAAAAACAGTGGAAGTACAAATCCAGTTTTTATGTTGGATGAAATTGACAAAGTCACCTCCAATTATCGCGGAGACCCGTCTGCTGCACTACTTGAAGCCCTAGATCCAGAACAAAACAATAGTTTTTCTGATCATTATCTTGAGGTACCTTATGATCTTTCAGATGTTATGTTTATTGCCACAGCCAATCAGCTAAATACCATACCTGATGCATTGCTAGATCGTATGGAGGTAATTGATTTTCCAGGCTATACCGAAGAAGAGAAATTTAATATAGCCAAAAATTTCCTTCTTCCAAAACAACTTAAAAATCATGGGCTTAAATCCGACAAAATTATTTTTGAAGACTCCTCGTTACGCGAAATAATTTCAAAATACACTCGTGAAGCTGGTGTTCGTAATTTAGAAAGAGAAATTGGTACCGTCTGTCGCAAGATTGCAAAGGCTGTCGCAACTAACGAAATTAAATCCATAAAAGTATCATCCAAAAACCTTGAAAAGTTTTTGGGGATTGAAAAATTTAAACACACCCTAGCTGATAGTCATGACGATATTGGTATTGCGACTGGCTTATCTGTTACTAATGTTGGAGGGGAAATACTATTTATTGAAGTTTCCGTCATTCCTGGAAAAGGCCAACTTATGCTCACTGGCCAGCTTGGAGATGTTATGAAAGAATCAGCTCACGCTGCGATGTCATATATTCGCTCAAGATGGAAAAAACTTGGATTAAAAAAGAACTTCAATCAAGAGGTTGATATACATATCCATGTTCCAGAAGGTGGAATTCCCAAAGAAGGTCCTTCAGCCGGAACAGCAATTGCAACCGCGCTTATTTCTGCATTAACCAAGAAGAAAAGCATCAGTTCGGTCGGTATGACGGGTGAAATAACTTTAAGAGGTCGTGTACTCCCAATCGGCGGAGTCAAGGAAAAAGTATTAGCTGCTCACCGAGCTGGACTTAAGACCGTTATCCTTCCTCTAGACAATAAGAAAGATACTGAAGAAATTGCTCAAAACATCAAGAAAGATTTAACCCTTGTTTTCGTAAAACATCTAGACGAAGTTTTAAGAGTCGCATTTAAATCTTCCAAAAAAGGCGGCGGCTCAGGAAGTCTGAACAAAAAGTCCCCAGTTAAGCGTAAACACCCTATTACTACTATAGGGGCTTAGGATTTATTCTCGAATTTTAGTTTTACCATCATAGTTTAGAGTTAAAATTGGTATTATCTAACTAATCCTAATAAAAATGCCTGAAAGTAATTTTCGAACAAATCAAATTCCCGGAATGACAATTCTTGAGATTAGAGTCCCCAGAGACTCTGAGGTCTCTTGGGAGTCGACTGTACAAATGCTCACTAACTTGCGCGGGAATTTCAGCTTTGATAAATATGCCAGACTTTTTCGAAGACAAGTTCCTTCAATGTCATTCGAGATTGCAACCATCAATCAATCAATCAAATTTTTTGTTATTCTCCCCACGAGTTTAAGATCATTTTTTGAAAGCCAGCTTGTATCCCAATATCCTTTAGCAGTTTCAGTCGAAGCGGAAAACTATTTAACCGAATGGTTTTCACAGAGCTATGTTATGTCTGCAGAGCTAATTCTTGGTAAGCCAGCTTATTTACCAATTAGGACAATGAAAGATTTTGACGCCACAGTCGATCCGCTTTCTTCTGTTTTGGGTGTTATGTCTAAAATTTTACCGAACGAACAAATACTAGTCCAAATTAATTTATCTGGTGCCAGTAGTGGATGGGCAAGTGCAGCCAAATCGTTACTTAATCCGCCAAAAGTCGAGGGGCAGACAGCAGTAAAGCCGTCAAACGCGGGAATAATTGAAGAAAAAATTGCATTACCAGGGTTTACTTCCGCAATTAGATTACTTGTCGCTGCACCAACTGAACCGCAGGCCAAAGCACTAATAGATTCTGTTGCTGGTTCTTTCGGAAGCTACGCAAATGGAGATGGTAATTCACTAAGATTGTCTAAACCCAATAATCGAAAAAAGAAAAAATTTGTTGAGGCAATCTATGCAAGAACTGCTGACCAATCCCCAGCTGGTCAAGTATTAAGTACAAAAGAAATAGCTTCACTTTGGCATTTACCGTCTAAGACACTAAGTACACTTCAAAACTTATCTTGGGGAACATCTGTCTTGTCTGATTCTCCAGAAAATCTTCCAACCGCTGAGAGTCCAGAAAGAGATACTATTAATTACTTTGGTCGTACCGTCCATAAAAACCAAATCAAAACATTTGGAATCAAACATTTTGATAGACGTAGGCATTTCTACGTCGTAGGAAAATCTGGTACAGGTAAATCCACCCTAATTGCCAACATGGCGATTAATGATATTCGTAACGGACAAGGGCTAGCTATCGTTGATCCGCACGGAGACTTGTGTGACATCTTGCTTGATTACATTCCTTCGTATCGAGTCAATGATGTTATCTACTTTGACCCATCCGACCAGACTCGAACGTTTGTAATTAACCCACTCGAAGTAAAAAACGAAGCCCAAAAAGAATTAGTTGCTTCAGGAATTATCGGAATATTCAAAAAACTCTTTGCTTTTTCTTGGGGGCCGAGACTTGAGCATATTTTAAGAAATACAATCCTAACTTTAGTAAATGTCCCCGACTCATCCTTTATGGATGTTCCCAGAATCCTTACTGATAGAGAGTTTCGTGCAGAAAAACTTAAATATATTGACGATCCAGTTTTATTGAGATTTTGGAGAGATGAAATAGACAATGTTCAACCAAGGCAACTCGAAGAAGCCATTGCTCCGATTCTTAACAAGGTTGGGCAATTTTTATCAAGTAAGACTATTAGGAATGTTGTCGGAAGACCGAAGTCAACAATTGATATTGAAGATGTGATGAATTCAGGCAAAATTCTTTTACTTAACCTATCACAAGGTTATTTGGGCGAAGATTCGGCTGCACTATTAGGTGCCATGATTATTACTAAATTCCAAATTGCCGCCATGAATCGTGTGTCTATTAAGGAAGAGGATCGAAAAGATTTCTTCTTATATGTTGATGAGTTTCAAAACTTTGCCACAGAATCATTCGCCAAAATCCTATCAGAGGCAAGAAAATACAGACTTTGTTTGATTATGGCTAATCAGTTTATGTCGCAAGTCCCAGAGGATATTCGTAGTGCAATCTTAGGAAATGTGGGATCGTTAGTTACATTCTTAGTCTCTGCACAAGACGCGCCAATCCTATCAAAAGAATTTTCAGATATTTATAAAGAACCAGAATTTACCTCACTTGCCAACTTTCAAATTTTACTAAGGCTTTTAATTGATGGTCATGCGTCAAGACCATTCTTTGCCAATACACTACCATTACCTAGATCAAAAACCGAAAGAAGAGATAAAGTATTGGAACAATCTAGGGCAAAATACACCAGAGAAATTAGCGTCTAATTTATAAAATAATAAAATCCTATCAGAATAGGCCAATTGACAGTATGTAGATTATTGTTTATATTTGATTTAAATGGCGTCAAGCCCAATTTGTAATTTTTATAAAATAATATGGATTTAATTAAAGAACTAACAAACAATTTTGCCCTTCCAATCGCTATTATTTCTGGTTTAGCCGCAATCGGGTATGGAATATATTTGATTCGCTGGATTCTTGCATTACCAACTGGTAATGAAAAAATGAACGAAATTGCTAAAGCAATTCAAATCGGTGCTAACGCTTTTATGACCAGACAATATTCAATTATTGGCATTTTAGCAGTAATTATTGCTGTTTCAATTGGATTTTTACTGGACATCGAAACATCGATCGGCTTCCTTGTTGGAGCATTAGCATCAGCTGCCGCAGGATTTATCGGCATGTCTGTAAGTGTTCGAGCAAATGTTCGAACAGCTCAAGCAGCCAGAACCTCACTTTCAAAAGCCTTGGATGTGTCTTTTAAAGGTGGAACAGTAACGGGGCTAATGGTTGTTGGTCTAGCCATGATTTCAGTGGCAGGATTTTATCTAGTTGTTCAAGACGTTAAGCCACTAGTTGGTTTAGCCTTTGGAGGAAGTTTGATTTCAGTATTTGCTCGTCTTGGTGGAGGAATATTTACCAAGGGGGCAGATGTTGGAGCTGATCTAGTTGGCAAAGTCGAAGCTGGAATTCCAGAAGACGACCCGAGAAATCCGGCCGTTATCGCAGACAACGTTGGAGACAATGTTGGTGACGATGCTGGAATGGCAGCCGACCTTTTTGAAACTTATGTAGTTACAGCTGTAGCAGCAATGTTCCTTGGTCACTTAAGCTTCACTTCTGGTACGAATGCGGTAATTTTTCCACTGCTTCTTGGCGCAGTTTCTATTATTGGGTCCATAATTGGAACTTTGTTCGTTAAGCTGCCAAAGAATAAAAGTATTATGGGAGCTCTTTACTTAGGACTTATTAGCTCAGCATTGATTTCTGCAATACTATTTTACCCAGTAACGCTAATTACAATGGGAAATAATGGTTTAATCTCTACGCTTAACCTTTATCTCGCTTCTCTAATTGGTATTGTTGTTACCATAGGTATGGTTGTTATTACTGAATTCTACACTTCAACAAAATATTCTCCAGTCAAGGGTGTTGCTCTTGCTTCGACAACTGGTCATGGAACCAATGTTATCGCCGGACTGGCTCTAGGTATGAAGTCAACCTTTGCCCCAATATTGTTAATTGTTCTAGCTATTTTTGGAAGTTTCTATTTAGGTGGACTTTATGGAATTGCAATCGCAGCAATTTCAATGCTTTCGATGTCGGGAATTATTGTTGCAATTGATGCTTACGGGCCTATTACTGACAACGCTGGAGGTATTGCAGAAATGTCCGCATTACCAGATAAAGTTCGAAAGGTAACTGATGCTCTTGACGCTGTTGGTAATACTACTAAGGCTGTTACAAAAGGGTATGCTATAGCCTCAGCAGGCCTAGCTTCATTGGTGCTTTTTGCAAGTTATTCTTTAGAATTCAAAGTACTCGGTATTGATGTTCAGTTCTTACTATCAGACCCCAACGTCATGATTGGATTATTCTTGGGGGCATCCCTTCCTTTTATATTTTCAGCATTTGCCATGGAAGCCGTTGGTAAAGCAGGAAGCGCGGTTGTTGTCGAAGTTCGCAGGCAATTTGCAGAAATAAAAGGCATTATGGATGGTACAGGTAAGCCGGATTATGCAAAATGCGTTGACATTGTTACCAAAACCGCACTTAAAGAAATGATTTTTCCTGCATTAATTCCCGTTGCCGCACCAATAATTATTGGTTTGGTTCTAGGTGTGGAAGCTTTAGGTGGACTACTTATAGGTTCAATTATTTCTGGACTATTCCTAGCACTATCAATGACTTCTGGAGGAGCAGCTTGGGATAACGCCAAAAAATACATTGAAGCTGGTAACTATGGCGGCAAGGGATCTGACGCTCACAAGGCTGCTGTTACTGGTGACACCGTCGGTGACCCGTATAAAGATACCGCTGGACCTGCAATCAATCCAATGATTAAGATTGTCAATATTGTTGCAATCCTAATCATTCCATTTCTAACATTCTAAGCATCCGTTGACTTAAAACCTAGAGAGAGATTTAGATCTTATTGACGATTATTAGCTCATTTAATGAGTAAGTAATTAGTCTGTAGCAGTGCGGAAAAATAAGATGAATCTTCTATATTTGTTTTGCAAATCGTAAGAGTTCTATGTTTGCCTTTATAGCATTTGAACTAGGAATTTCCATCCCAGAATTATAAAAATAAGTTAATATCTTCTGTTGTGTAGTTAGGTTATTTTCGATATAAATTGTTGGGACAGGCATGTCTTCGCGTGATTTAAGTTTAGTAATCGAATTTTTGATTTCTTCCAACGATGAAATATAGGCAAATATATTGTTCTTTGCAGCTTCTTTTTCGTTACTATTCATCAATACATAAGCCTCTTTCAAACGTTTATTAGAAATAATTATTTTCCATTTTATCTTTTCCAACTCATTTGGTTTAAACGCTTCCTCCATATCTTCTTTTATTAATACTAGTGAATAAATTGGTGAGCCTGGAAGGTGAGATATTGGTGCGAAAGCATCAACAATAAGCGCTATATCGTCTACATTTACATCTAAGTCAATTTCATATATTTCCGACTCTTGAGCTAACAAATAGCTATTCACATTAAACCCTTGGAAAAGAATCGAAAGCGTTAATAGTAGTTTTTTCATTTTTTTGTGGGGAGAATAGATATCAAACCATTATAACAAAGATTTATCTTACGAAAGTATATATTTAGTACC
>CAYQLK010000008.1:0-1668 GCA_964418515.1 uncultured Gammaproteobacteria bacterium
GTTTTTTCTGTTTTTTCTGTTTCGTCAAGAAACTCGTTTGGAATAATTTGATCCTTTTGTTCGAGCCGGTTTTGGCGTTCCTGGATAGGGGAAACAACATTGTTGTAGAACTGGAATGAAGCGAAAAATATCGCAGAAACAAATACAGTTAGAACTAAAAAGTTAAATATTTGAAAGACAAGTTTTATGGGTTTAATTGTATCCATTGGTTTTTATTTTATACGATATTTTAACTAAATTGTGAGAAACGGAATTATTTATTCGCGTAATTTGATTGAAGTTTTTAAAAATTTTTTAAGATCTTTAGGTAAATCATTTTTTTGTGCATCATTGATTGAAAACCATCTGTATTCATCGTGTTCCCAGCTAAGTTTTACTTCTCCGCTTTTCAAATCTGCCATATAGCCAATCATTAATGTTCTCATTTTTGGTTCTTTTCTATTATATGTTGCAAAACCTATTGGCTGTAGTTTAATAATTTCGATATTTGCTTCCTCTCGAGTTTCTCGTATTATTCCTTCGTCTGGCTCCTCATTCTCTAAAGCACCGCCTGGAAAGTCCCATCCGCCAGCTCGTTTTGTCATAGAAGATCTTCGCAAAAAGAGAATTTTATTTTCACTGTTAAATATGACTACCTTTTGAGCCACGCGAAAACTAATCATTATTGGTTTGTAGTTAGGGTCAAAAGTATTCACTTATGGAAATTATATCTAAATAAGCATAGATTTTTGCTAAAAGTTTGTTTGGGTAGTGTTTTGCAGGCCTACTAGGATTTGAACCCAGACTGAGAGTTTTGGAGACTCTAGTGCTACCATTACACCATAGGCCTAAACTGACGCCAAAAAAGGCACGAGAAGAGTTGAATACTACTCGATTTTTAGGATTATACAGTAAATTATTCCTTAGGAAATTATTTAATTTTGGTCTCTTTGTGGAGAGTTGAATTGCGACACTTTGAACAGTATTTTTTGATCTCGACTTTTGCGTCAGAGTTAAGACTGTTTTTTGTGGTCGTATAGTTTTGTTCGCTGCAAACATTGCATTTAAGGTGAAATGGTTTGCGCTGAGATTTTTTTGCCATAAGTAATTTTAACTTTGCGAATGATAACGGCAGTTGAAGCTTTTTGCAACATGGAGCCGTCTCTCGGATTCGAACCGAGGACCTATCGTTTACAAAACGATCGCTCTAACCAACTGAGCTAAGACGGCGCGAGTATGAAAGGTCACCATGGTTTCCTTTCAGGAAAACTCTGGGTAATGCCCAGTTTTGCTTCCCTATTTTTTAAGACAAAAGTATCTTTTGGGTGCCGAGAGTAGGGTTCGAACCTACGTAGCCCGTACGGGCGACGGTTTTACAGACCGTAGCGATTGACCACTCCGCCATCTCGGCTCGTCGGAATCGATTACATTTCGACGAATTTTGGTGAAACCAAAACCCGTCTTAAATTTCATCATTCCTCCTCTCCAAAATGTTTACACATTTTGGGGTCGTGCTAAAGCACTTGGAATTATAATGTATGAATAACTTAATTGTTATTCTCCTATATATAGGCAATTTTAACTTAAAAAGAAACACGAATGGTTTCTTGTTCAATTATTATTACCTTGGAGCCGAGAGTGGGAATAGATTCCTCACAGGTTCGGACTCTTTTCCAGATTGTTAATAAA
>CAYQLK010000008.1:1768-23197 GCA_964418515.1 uncultured Gammaproteobacteria bacterium
TGGGAATAGATTCCTCACAGGTTCGGACTCTTTTCCAGATTGTTAATAAACTATAAACAGAGTAGCGAAAGTTTTTCATAAAACTAATGCTATCTCGGAGCCGAGAGTGGGAATCGGACCCACGACCTGCCCCTTACCATGGGGCTGCTCTACCACTGAGCCACCTCGGCGCGAATGTGAAAGGACACCAAGGTTTCCTTTCAGAAAGCTCTGAGCAGAGCCCAGTTTTGTTTCACAAAAACGCTTTCCCTTTTCTTCCTTCTTGGTGAAAATTTAACAAAATTTTCACTTAACTAAGACAAATATATTTAAGGCTTGGAGATTTTAGCAGAGAAACGAGAACAAAAAAAGACTGGTGGAGTATGACCTCTTACCAGTCTTTTTAAAAAGATTTGAACATAATTTTTCATAATATCGCCCTTAATTGATGGGGGACTAATAAATCCGGCCTCCCAAAAAGAATAGGATTTTTTTGTCACGATCGCGGAGCTTTGGAACTTGACGCGTATACAATGACTAATTCTTTTAGTTGAAGCTTGTAAGGAAGTTCTATGACTTATCAGCTTGAACCAAAAATCAAGGGGCGTAATGTGCGAGTGATTCATAAAGTGAACTTAATTGTTTACCTTAGAACCACTTACTATTTTATTACTATTTCACTACCAGTCAAATTTTATTATGAAGCTGAAATTGCCTTAAATGTTGTCAAAATAACCTATTTCATCAGGTCGCGCCTATTAATAGGGCTAGGTTTGGTAAAAGCAGATTTGTGATTTTTTCTGAAAGTGGTAGTACAACTCGTCCAATTATTGAACCACCATTAATTGGAATTATTAGTATAAGTAGAATATACATTCCGTATCTTTCCATTCGGCTCCAATCGTAATACCAGTTTTTAGGTAAAAACCCGCCAAGAACCTTAAATCCATCGAGTGGATGTACAGGAATCAGATTGAATATAGCTAAGGCGGCATTTAGGCTAATAATGAAATAAATAAAGCTATAGATATCAACTAGAGACCTAAGTTGTTGGCTTGAAGGATTGGTGTTAATTATTATCAAATAAGGAATTGACATGATAAAAGCCATAATTAGATTGGAGGCGGGACCGGCAGCAGAAATAAGAGCTGAGCCAGTTTTGGGGTTTTTGAGATTGTATGGGTTAAATGGTACTGGTTTGCCCCAGCCGATTCCAATAAATAACAAGGCGAGTGTGCCAAAAACATCGAGGTGTGAGATAGGGTTAAGTGTTAATCTGCCGAGCGATTTGGCGGTATTATCGCCGAGTTTGGTTGCCACAAACGCGTGAGAAAATTCGTGAATAGCAATAGACATTACTAGTGAAATGATAAAAAGTAGGAAAAACACAATTGAAAGCTGACCTGATATTAAATGTAAAAGGAGCATAAAATTAGTTTAAGGTTGATTTTTTAATTTGAGCTTGTATACTAGGCTAGCTAATTTTATACCATAATATAGAAATAAATTATGAGAGCTTGTACTCTTTGCGGTAAAACAACTAAAGTTGGAATGGACACTACCCATAAACACGGTGGGCAGTGGGCTATGCGTGCACCAAAAAGCCAAAAACTTTGGAAGCCTAACCTTCAGGTTGCAAAAGTTGAGATTGCAGGTATGGGTGTTAGAAAGATGAAATTCTGTATTAAATGTTTAAGGCAGGTTAAGTCTGGTGATAGTGCGGCTATGGTTAAGTTGAATGCTAAGCCAGAGGCTGAAGTAGTTGTTGCTTCCTAAAGCAGTTCGAGCGTTTTTGTTAATTTTCCAGATAAATCTTTATATGTGTTTTTGAAATCCTTAACTGTGATTGCTTTTCTGTTGGGAAGTTGAATCATATTATTGGGTAAAAACTTAATGGTTTGGTTATCTATTTCAGTAAAAACTCCCGGCCAAGGAAAGTAGGCTCGAATCATGTTACCTAGATTTGAAGGAGGATTTTCAAAATCAAATTGACCATCCTGTTTACTTAGTAATTTGGTGTATGTAGATTGAGTATGGTTTTGCGGTTGAGGCTTAATTTTGTTATTTAATATTTCAGGTAGTGATTCAATTAAAAAGCTTGCTGAAACATCTGCCATTTTTTGAAAAAGATCTGTTGAGGTATCGCTTGGTTCGATTGGAATTTTTTTAATTTTTAATATATCCCCCTCATCCATTTTGTCGTTCATAACCATTAGGGTTATGCCTGTTTCTGATAGTCCTTCAAGAATTGCGTATTGAACAGGCGAGGCTCCTCGAAGTTTTGGCAGGATAGAACCATGGACATTGATTGGATAAATTTTGGGAATATCGAGAATATTTTGAGGAATAATTTTTCCGTAAGCTGCAACAATAATTAAATCTGGTTGATATTTTTTAATTTCTTCCTCAACATCATCTCGTCCTCTAAGTGACCCATATGTTTTGACAGGAATGTTGTTATTTTTTGCAACGATTTTGACGGGAGAAGGTGCGCTTTTACTTTCTCTGCCAACTGGTTTATCAGGGGCAGTAATTACAAGTGATGGTTTGTAATTATTTTCAATTAACTTGTTTAGAATAATGGCTGAAAATTTTGGAGTGCCAAAGAAAACTATTTTTGTCATTGGTTAATATTTACTTCTTCAAAGATGTCGTTACCTTCTTTGTCTTGACCGGTTATTTTAAGAATTTTGTTTTTTTGGGCTGCTACGTGATCAATATATAAAATGCCGTTAAGGTGATCGGTTTCGTGCTGCATAATTCGAGCGGCAAGGTTTTTGTATTTGGCTACGAAAACTTCCCCATTTATATCTTGTGCTTTTATGGTTACAGAAGTTGGGTGGTAGACATATCCATAATGATGGTGAACAGAAAGACAGCCTTCAAAAAGCTCCGATTCTTCTTTGCCATAATCGATTATTTCTGGATTAATAAATTCTTTAAGTTTGTTACCAAGACGAGCAATAAAAACTCTTTTTAGTACGCCAATTTGTACGGCTGCAATGCCGATACCTGGAGGGTCGTTTTGAGCCTCGAGTGTGTCGATTAAATCAGTAATTAGAGTTTTAAGTTCGTTGTCAAAATGGATGATTTTTTCACTAATTTGTCTTAATCTTGGGTCAGGAATTGAGACGATTTTTTTGATTGCCATATTTTATTGTGTGTCTAAATAATTTATTTTTACGGTTGTTTTGCTGGGTAGTTGCGGGATGATTATATCAAAGGCATTTATGTCTTTGTGAAAAACTGGAATAAAAATATTAAATAAATTTGAGCTATTTTGGAATGCAGTTATTTCTCCAAAATTAAAATTAGTTTTTTGATTTTTTATTAATTTGATAATTTTTTGTGATTTATTTTTTAAAAGTTTTAAATTTTTGCCTTGAATTGAAAGTGTAAGGGAATGTGAAAAAGGCGGCAAATCAAAGGCTTGTCTTAGTTTTAGTTGTTTACTTAAAAATGCATTTGGGCTGGGAGTAATAGTTTGATCAATAAGATAATTATCAGGATTTTTGGCTTGGAGAATATAATTTTGACTGGGTATGCTAATGATTTTTCGTAGTGTTTGAAAACCTGCGATTTCGGAATTGTAATTATATGGATAAAAAATATCATCGGTGTTTATGACAATTATTAGTCCAAGTTTTTCTGGAAAATTAACGTACAGCGAACTTTTTGTTCCAAGAAAGATATTTGATCTAAGGTCTGGTTTGGTTTTTGAGTCAATAATTGAAATTTTAGTTTTGGGATATTTTTTACTTATTTCAAGTTGTAGCGAGTTCAGATTTGGTGAGAAAAATCTAATTCTTGGTGAATGACAATTTGGACAATCTTCGGTTGCGGTTGGGACAAATTTTTTGTATTGACATGATTGGCAATACAAAAATCCTTTTGGGGAAGTTTTATTGAGAAAAATCAAAATAGATTTGTTGTTTCCGAGGTTATCGTTAATTGATTCTTGAGCAATTTTGGTAAAGAATGCAGAGTCTGTTTCGTATTTTTCGTAAGGATTAATTTTTACAATTTTTAGATTTGTCGGGATAACTATTGGCTTAATTGTAAGAACGGATTTTCTGCTATAAAAACTGGTTAAACTTGGGGAATGAGAAATTAAATTTAGTTTTGTTTTTGGAAAAAGCTGACAATAGATTTCTGCAGCTTTTACACAGTTATAGTAAGGAGCCCTTTCTTCTTGGTAACTGATATCCTCTTCATCATAAATTGTAATTGTTTCTAAACTTTGAAAAGGCAGCAAGATGCCCGACCTGGTTGTAATTATGGTGTCAGTATTATTATGAAGAATTTGGAAATAGTTTTTTAATTTTTGAGTAGGTGTGTCGTGGGAATTAAAAATTGTGATTTTGGATTTGGGTTTTAGTCTGGAAATAATATTTGGAAATTGGTTTTCTGATGCGGTAATTATAAGATTGATATTTTGTTTTGGGCTGTCGATAATTTTTTGATCAAGAAGCTTAAGTTGTCTTACGGGAATTGGCGGAAGTGCAAATTTTAGTATGTCGCTTATATTGCCTCGGTAGTGGTCTGCGATTTTTTGAAAAAAAATAATTTGGTTTGGTGTAATTAGAGGAGTTTTTCCGTATATTTTTTCAATCGTTTTAAGTTTTGGTCTTTTTGATGTTTTAGTAAGTGAAGTGACAATTCCAAAATAAGTTTTTTGCCCGAAAGGGATTTTTACCAGTTGTCCGATTGTTGGTGGTTGGGGAGGATTTTTGTAAGTGTAGGTTTTTGAGTTGAATCCAGTTTTGTGAGAAAGAACTACAATTTCTGAAAACATTAATTATTTGGATAAAACAATACGGTTATTTTCAACCAAAAAGGTTTTGTTTAAACAAAAATCTATTGCTTCGACAAGTGCAGAGTCTTCTTGTTGGTGGACTCTTTCTTCTAGAGTTTCTAGGTCTTCACTTGGGTCTATTTTTACTTCGCGCCTTAATATTACCGGTCCAACATCGTAAGTTGTGGTGGCAAAATGTACTGTACATCCCGAATAGGGTGATTTGTTGTCAAAGGCTTGTTTAATACATTCAACGCCGCGAAAAGCGGGAATAACTGTACCGTCTGATGTGGTGTAGGTGTCTGAGTTGTCGTCGGGAAGAAGTGCCGGGTGAAGATTAATTACTCTGGCGTAGTTTTTTCCTAGGTCGGTAAATTTTTCTAAAAAATCATTTTGCATTACCAAGTCCCAACCCGCCATTACAACTAGTGATGGGCGGTAATCTGATTGTTGTAAAAATGCCGCCAATCCTTCTTCGTACTCTTTTTGGTATTCGGCAAGCGTTTTGTGGAGTGTATTTTGCATTTGCACCCGGTTGAATTTGACAGCTGGAATTCCTTTTTCGATTGCCCAAGGTATTTTTGGCGATTCTTTTTTGTGGGAAACTACTACTGAGATTTCACAGTTGTTTTTAGTGTCGTTTGTATAGTTAAAAATCGCTGGAAGTCGAGATCCGCCACCAATTAATACTGCAATTCTTTTTTTAGGTGTTGGTTCTTTTTCGGCACTTGATTCAAGATTCATGTCGATATTATATTCTTTTAGTGCAACTAGACAATAATTATATTTAGATTTTTGACTGTTAATATTTTTTTGTGCAGAGTAGAATAATAAAAATAATATGAAAAAAGTTTTGATTACGGGTGTGTCGGGGATGGTTGGTTCGACCTTGGCCGACAGATTATCTGAAATCGGAGATTACGAGATTCATGGTACAGACAGAGGAAATGAGAATGATGCTTTTCCAGAAAATTTAAACAACATTAAAGACAAGATAGTAATTCATCGTTTTGACATGAAAGATGCTGAAGCGGTTGATAAGGTGATTGCAGATGTGAAGCCTGATCAAATATTTCATTTGGCAGCAGCGTTTAGCAATCCTGATATGACCGAGTGGGAAGTGATTCACAACAATGTTTTAGGTCAAATTAACTTGCTAGAGGCAGTAAAAAATAACCAAGTTGAGTCTAGGGTTTTGGTTGTTGGGTCTAGTGTTGTATATGGTGATGGAAACGTTGGAGGAATTACAGATGAAACATCAGAACTTAAGCCTAAAAGTTTGTATGCTATTTCAAAAGTAGGCCAGGATTTGGTGGGTTATAAGTATTTTGCCGCCGATGGTATTGATATAGTTCGGGTGCGACCTTTTAATCACGCTGGTGCAAGACGCGGTCCGAGTTTTGTGGAAAGTGCTTTTGCAAGACAAATTATTACCATTGAAAGATCGGATGAGAAAGAGGGTGAAATCAAAGTAGGTAATCTTAGTCCGACAAGAGATTGGTTAGATGTTAGAGATGTGGTCGAAGCGTATATAGAGTTGATGAAAAGTGGCGCGTCGGGAGAGGTCTATAACGTTTGTTCTGGCCAAAGCAGATCAGTGCAAAATTTATTAGACACCTTAATTGAATTATCTGGAGTTAATGTAAAGGTTGTTGTCGATGAAAGTTTGGTAAGAAAAAATGACGATCCAGGAATGAGTACAAGCAATGAAAAATTAGTAAAAGATACTAGTTGGAAACAAAAATATACATTTGAAGATATGTGTCAAAGTATCTTGGATTATTGGAGAAAAAATTAATTTTTACTTTTTTTGTATTTAGTTAACTAATTCTAGTTCGGTTTTTGCTTCTATGTAGTCTGGTTTGAGTCTAAGCGCTTGAGAAAATGATTTTTTGGCGTCTTCTTTTTTGTTAGCGGTTTTTTCAATAAGTCCGAGGTTGTAGAAAGTAGCTGGATCTGTAGGTGCAAGGGTGGTAGTGATTTTGCCGGCATTAATTGCTAAATCGAGATATTTTGAGTCAGAAATACTAAGTTCAAAGTAAATTGATTGCGCTTTTCTCCAAAGACTGAGGTTGTTGGGCGAGTCATTAAGGGCAAGGGACAGAGAAGTTTCGGAAAGTTTTATAAAATTTTCTTTGTCGGCATCAAAGCTGTTTTCTGCGGCAAGAGAAGCTGCGTAAGCAATTTCGGCGTAATAAATTGGTTCAAAATATGGTGAGGTAATTGCAGCGGTTTGTACATTTTTCAACGCTTTGGTGATTTTTCCGTTGCCGATTTCTTTTTGATATCTGGCGTAGTAAATATCAGCTAATACAATTCTGGAAACTGTTAGTGCAAGAAAAACGTAAATAATAAAAACGGTTGCAATAATAATTGTATTGGGAAATATTATTTTTTTAGGAACCTTAATTTGATAATTTTTATTGTCGTTAGATAGAACATAGGAAATAGCGGGAATAATAAAGAAAATTAGTGATGTCACAGCGACAGAAAACCCGAAAAAGTTAACTATTAAATAGCTTATAGATCCGGATAGTAATCCAAGTTGGAGAATTCTGGTTTGATTAAGTGAATTAAAAATATTTTTTGAAATTAAAAAAATAATTGAAAAAATTAAGAATAAATAAGATATCGTTCCAACTAGTCCACTGCCAGCTAGATAATTCAAATATTCATTGTGAGCCTTGTTGTAAAGAAAATTCCATTCAGTTGTATTGTTGTGTTCTTTGGGACGGAATTTGTAGTAAACAGTTGCGAAAGTTTCTGGACCAGAACCTATTATTGGCGAATTTTTAAATATATCTATTGCTCCTTGCCAAACTATTAATCTAATGGTTCCCGACTCTGTTCCCCCTGATTCAAGACTGGTTGAGGCTGGTGTTGCAGATCGAGTTGAGGTTGGTTTAGGGGTTTTATCTTGATTAACTTCAGTTTTAGTAAAAAAGAGATTTTGTCTTATTGCTTCGAGGTTTCTCTCCCATAGAGGTTTGCCGAAGATTCCCAAAAGAACAAGACAGCCGGTGAAAATTAATAATAAAGTAACAAAACTGGTTTTAATTTTTTTCCACCCGAGGAGAATTGCAAATAGAAACATGGAAATTATTAGTGAAAGAAATGCTGATCTAGAATTTGAAAAAATTAATGCAAGAAAAATTACCAGTGTGGTTGTTGAAAAAAATATTTTCTGAAAACCACGAGAAGTAATCGCGATACTGACTGCAAGTGGAATGGTCATTGTTAAGAAAGCCCCAAGCCAATTGGGTTGACCGAAAGTTGAAAAAATTCTAAGTGTTGGCTGAAACTCTTCGCGCCAGCAGGTCGAAGTAAATTTGCCGACTAATACATAACAGTTGGGATCGTAACCAAAATGTCCCGGTATTCCCCAAATTGAAACCGCAAGTGCTGAAAGAACTAAAAATTTTATACCTTCGATTACTTCTTTTTTTGAGATAACACTGGTAATGACAAAAAAGATTACGATATAGCAAATTGAAGAAAATAATGAACCATTTAGTCTGGTGTAGTATCCAAAGACCGAAAGATGGTGGTCGGTTGAGAATATTGTAGAAATGCCTAAGGCGAGTATGAAACAGATTGAAAATATTAATACTGGATTTTTTGTAATAAGGACTTTTTTGATTGAAAGGCAATAAATCACATAAAGACACAGTAATGTGGCAGTGATGAAATATACAAAGATCATTTTGGGTATCTCAAAGAGTTCCGAGGTAAGTGAGGTAAATATAAAAGGGGTTATAAAAAGTGTGGCGAAAAAAGTGAGTTTTATTAGGGATCTGGAAAATACTGCTAAATCTTTCATTAAATAAAATTTTTATGAGTATATGTGCTTTTTTATGAGTTAGCAATTAAAATCTCAATACAATAACACGCCTAGCCTTTGTTATACTGCCTTACTACTATTAGGTATTTATGTTAAGAAGACTGTTGGGTATTTTTTCATATGACATCGCCATTGATTTGGGTACAGCGAACACGTTACTGCATGTTAGGGATAAAGGAATTATGGTGCGGGAACCATCTGTCGTGGCAAGGCATCGAAAATCTAAAAAAGTTCTAGCGATTGGATCAGAAGCAAAAAAAATGTTAGGTAAAACACCAATGTCAATCGATGTTATTAGGCCGCTTAGGCATGGGGTAATTTCTGACTTCGATGCAACTGAAGCAATGCTTAAGTATTTTATTCACAAAGTACATAAAGGACCTGGAGCGCTTTTACCAAAAGTTCCAAGACCAAAAGTAGTAGTCGGAATTCCATCTGGGGTAACCGAAGTTGAGAGAAGGGCGGTTGCAGAAGCAGCTATTTCTTCAGGCGCAAGAGAGGTTTTCTTGGTTGAAGAACCTATGGCAGCAGCGATTGGTTCAAAGTTAGCTATTTCTGATCCTAATGGGGTAATGATTGTGGATATTGGGGGTGGAACAACGGAAATTGCTGTCATATCGTTAGGGGGGGTAGTCGTGAATCGATCAATTAGGGTTGCTGGAGATGAGATGGAGCTTGATATTATTAATTACTTGAGAGTGAGGTACGGTTTACTTATTGGAGAGCGAACAGCAGAAGAAATTAAATTGTCTATAGGAAATGCTTATGCTGGGATAGTAAAGCGCGAAATGGTAGTTCGGGGTAGGTCGTTAGAGACTGGATTGCCAAAATCTGTTAAGTTAACTGCCGATGATGCCAGGGAGGCAATTACTCCAACTATCAAACAAATTACACAGGCTATTTTGGACACAATTGAAGAAACACCACCAGAATTAGTGGCCGATATTACAGAGGGTGGTATTACCTTGGCAGGTGGCGGGGCATTAATACCAGGATTTGCAAAATTACTTTCGGAAGAAACAAAGATGCCTGTTTTTGTGGCTGATGATCCGCTTACGGCTGTCGTACGTGGATGTTCATTATTACTTGACGATCAAAAATTACTTGATCGGGTAAAAATATCGGGCAAAGTATAATTTTATTTGCTTTTTTTATCGCTAAGCTGTTCCTCGATTTTTGAGAGTCTTTTTTCTAGCTCTTCAAAATAAGGTTCAAGTTTTTTGAGTATTTCTACTACAACAGCTTGTGGATCTACTTGGTTTTCTGACATATGTATGTATTGATATGAAGAATATTATAGTTTGAGTGTCAACTTATGAAGAAAAATAATTTTGGTAAAAATTTTGCTGAGTCTATATATTCTAGCAGTAGTAAAAAAAATTCCCAAAAGTTTAGCCTTGATGAGACCGCTTCACCGCTGGGACTTAGACGGCAGGATATATTTCAATCCTCAGAAAAAGTTTCGCAAATTAGATTGGTTTTTTATTACATTACAGCTTTTGCGATTTTTGCGATTTTTTGTTTGAGGCTTATTCACTTACAAGTAATAAAAGGTGAAGATTTTAGCCTGAAGTCTGAAAATAATCGAGTTAAAATTGACAATCTTTATGCACCCAGAGGAGAAATTAAAGATCGGAATGGCACAGTTTTGGCACGAAATGATGCAGCGTATCGATTGGTTAAAGAAAATGAGTCGCGCTTGGTTTCGGTTGAGACGGGACAAAAATTAATTGAACAAAATGAAGCTTTTTTGGATAAAGAAGGACCATTGGGAAGATTATTTGAAGACACAATTCGTGTGTATCCAAAAGGTGAGGCATTTGCGCATATATTGGGATATACGGGTGAAATAACGGCTGATGATTTAGGTAATGATTCTAATAGTTATTTAACTGGTGACAGAATTGGAAAAATGGGTGTTGAGCAGTCGTTCGAAAATTTGCTTAAAGGAAAACACGGAAAGAAACTCTACGAAGTGGACTCTACGAGAATGGAGGAAAGAATAATTGGTGTTGAGGATCCAAAAATTGGTGGAAGTTTGGAATTAACAATTGATGCTGAATTACAGATTAAGCTTTTTGAAGAATTGAAAAAAGAGATAGAAAAAGCGAAAGTTACTAGTGGATCGGCTTTAGCTCAGGATCCAAAAACAGGAGAGATATTGGCGATGGTCAGTTATCCAAGTTTTGATAACAATATATTTTCTAACAGAATTGAAGGGGATGCTTTTTCAGATTTGGTAAACAACCCAGACAATCCACTGTTTAACCGAGCTATTTCGGGAATTTATCCGCCAGGTTCGGTATATAAAATTGTTTCTTCTTTGATTGGTCTTGAGTCGGGAAAAATCACACCAGAAACGAGATTTGTGGACGAAGGAGAAATATTTTTGGGGCCATTTAAATTTACAAACTGGTTTTGGACTCAATATGGAAGAAAAGAAGAGGGTGAATTGGACGTATCGCGGGCAATAGCAAGGTCGAACGATATATTTTTCTATAGATTGGGAATGGCTGTAGGTGAAAAAGAGTTGCAGTTGGGTTCGAGAGAATATGGTTTGGGTGAAAAAACAGGAATTGTTTTAAATGGAGAGAATGCTGGTTTAGTGCCGGACGAAGAGTGGAAATTAAGAGTTAAAAATGAGCCATGGTATCCAGGTAATACCTTACAAATGGCGATTGGCCAATCAGATTTGTTGGTTACTCCTCTTCAGGTTGCTAATTTTACCTCAGCGTCAGCTATTGATGGCATATTACACCGTCCGAAGATAGCCAGATTTGTTAGTTTTTCTGATGGCAGAGTTGAAGAAATTGATTTGGCAAGTGAAATTAGAAAGGTTAATGCAAGACCAGAGTGGTTGGCTCTTGTTAGAGAGGGATTAAAACAGGCTTGTTTAACTGGAGGAACTGGATATCCATTTTTTAACTTTAAGATTCCAGTGGGATGTAAAACAGGAACGGCAGAGTTCGCCGAAACTGAAGAAACGCACGCTTGGTTTACAGTGTTTGCGCCTTTTGATGCACCAAGCATAACGTTAACTGTTTTGGTTGAACGGGGAGGAGAAGGTTCGGCGGTGGCTGCTCCGGTTGCAAGAAATACCTTGGAGTGGTACTTTAGCTCGATTCGATAAAGATTTAACTAGTTTGCGTGATTTTTAAAGAGCGAGATTATCGACTTTGGCTGTCCACAGTTATGCCGAATAGTCCTGCGGCCTTGAGGGTATTGGTTAACAAGTTTGGAAGTGCTAAGTTAATATTTGAATCTAACGCAAAACATTTGGAAGAATTAGGTGTGAAGACGAGGGTTTGTGAGTTGATTGCGAAAAGTTCACATGATATTTCAAAAATTAAAAAGGAGTTAGAGAAAAAGAATATTTGGTTTCTGGTATTAGGTGACGTGGGAATGCCTGAGATTTTTGATTGTTTTGATGAT
The DNA here is from genome assembly GCA_964418515.1 of uncultured Gammaproteobacteria bacterium. Taxonomy (GTDB): domain Bacteria; phylum Patescibacteriota; class Microgenomatia; order CAYQLK01; family CAYQLK01; genus CAYQLK01. The sequence continues at coordinate 13,816 of CAYQLK010000008.1, forward strand.
TTGCCATTTATTATTTATGGAATTGGATCGCAGTTGGCACTGGGGAGCGAGTATTCACTGGGAGTAGTAGGGTCGAGGAAAATGACAGATTATGGTTTAGCGCAAACGAAAAGAATGTTGTCGGAATTATTGGAAGATTCAAGAATAACAATTATTTCAGGTATGGCAAGAGGAATTGATGCGGCTGCACATTGGGAAGCAATTAGTGCAGGTAATAAAACAATAGCAGTTTTGGGTAACGGGGTTGATGTTTGTTATCCAACGCAAAATAAAGTTTTGTATAAAAAAATAATTGAATCAGGATCAGTTATTATTTCTGAGTATTATCCAGGAACTCAGCCATTTTATGCTTATTTTCCACTGCGAAATCGAATTATTGCGGCTTTATCAAAAGCAGTTTTTGTTGTGGAAGCAGGAGTTGAGTCTGGTACGTTGATAACTGCTAGAGAGGCACTAAATTATGGGAAAAACTTGGGAGTTCTGCCTGGCAGGGTTGATATGCCAAATAGTTTGGGGGCATTAAGGTTAATAAAAGATGGGGCCGAGCCGATTATTAATCCTAGCGATTTGAGAGATATTTTGGGGATGGATAGGGTGGTCGATAATAAAAATTTGGATTTGGAAACTTCGATAATTTTAAATTTCTTATCGGATGGTCCGAAACAATTTGACGAAATTCTTTATGGTACAGAGATTGATAAAAGAGAATTATTAGTTAAGATTGAAGAGCTAATTAATGATGGAAAAATTTTGGATTCGGGAACTGGATTTTATTCAAATATTTGACTAACAAATTTCAAAAGCTTGACAGTTTATTGTAAAGTTATAGAAAGTTATCGTGTGAAAAGTATATTTATTTAGATGATTAAAAATTTAGTAATTGTTGAATCTCCAACCAAAGCAAGAACATTAACAGCTTTTTTGGGAGCCAAATATCGCATTGAGGCTTCTAAGGGGCATATGCGTGATTTGCCAAAATCTGATTTGGGTGTTGATATGGAGAATAATTTTGAACCAAGATATATAGTTCCAAAAGCTAAACAAAAAGATGCAAACGCTTTAAAAAAATTGGCTCTTACAGCGGAAAATCTTTATTTAGCAACAGACCCTGACCGAGAAGGAGAAGCAATTGCGTGGCACTTAAGAGAGCTTTTTGGAAAGGACTTAATTGATAAAAAACCCAAACGGGTGGTGTTTCATGAAATTACAAAAAGCGCTATTGAACACGCTTTTGAGACTCCAAGAGAAATTAATTATGACCTTGTTGACGCTCAACAAGCCAGAAGAGTTTTGGATCGAATAGTCGGATATAAAGTCTCTCCAGTTTTATGGAAAAAAATCAAAGGCGGATTGTCGGCAGGTCGTGTTCAATCAGTTGCTTTGAGGTTAGTTTGTGAAAGAGAACAAGAAATCAAAAAATTCGTACCGATTGAATACTGGACGATCAAGGTTTTGGTAAAAACCCCTAAAGGTGACGATTTTGAAATTGAATTAGATAAGAAGAGTTCTAAAGCGATTACGGTTAGTAATGGTAAAGATGCGGATGAAATTGAAAAATCATTGCATGAGGGTAAATATATTGTGGATAGGGTAACACAAAGAGAAACAAGTCAGCACCCTAAACCTCCATTTACAACATCAACTTTACAACAGGCTGCTTCTAATCGATTGGGTTACACGGCCAAAAAAACAATGTCGCTAGCGCAGAACTTGTACGAAGCAGGTTTGATTACTTACATGCGTACTGACTCGATGGCATTATCTCCAGAGGCGATAGAAAATATTAGAAAAGCCATATCCTCCAAATATTCTCCAGATTTGTTACCAGAAAAACCGAATTTTTATAAAAATAATTCCAAAGTTGCTCAGGAAGCTCATGAGGCAATAAGAATTACTGATTTTGAAAAAACCGAAAAAGATGTGGCTGCAAAATTTACCCCACAACACGCTAAGCTTTTTGAACTCATTAGAAAAAGAACATTAGCTTCTCAAGCAAAAAGTGCAAAACTGTCTAGAACAGGAATTGTTGTCAAGAATGGAGATTATTCGCTCAAAGCCAGTGGGTTTCAGATTGTGTTTGATGGATATAGAAGAATTTGGGGGGTTTCGGATGAAACTGATGTTATTTTGCCGATTGTTGAAAAAGAAGATTTGTTATTGGAACAAAAGATAAATAAAGAGCAACACTTTACAGAACCACCAGCAAGATATTCTGATGCGACTTTGGTTGCGGCATTGGAAAAAAATGGCATAGGTCGGCCGTCAACTTATGCACCGACAATTGCTACGCTTATGGAAAGGCTCTATGTTGAACGAATTGAGAAAAGGTTTATGCCGACAACTTTGGGGTTTACAGTTAACGATTTTATGGTGGAGAATTTTCCAAAGGTTGTTGATTATGACTTTACGGCAAAGCTTGAAAATTCACTCGACGATGTCGCAAACGGTAACGAAAAATGGCAGCCAGTGGTGGAGCAATATTGGAAACCACTGGAAGCAGAAATTACAAAAGCAGAGACTGATGCTAAGAGAATAAAAATTGAGCCAGAAAAAACTGATCAAAAATGTGAGAAGTGCGGGAAAGATATGGTTATCAGACAGGGACGATTTGGCAAATTTATTGCCTGTTCAGGATATCCAGAATGTAAGAACACTAAACCGCTTGTTGAAGAATCAACTATTGATTGTCCAACATGTAAAGAAGGTAAGGTTGTGACAAAAAGAACAAGAAAAGGCAGAACTTTTTGGGGGTGTAGCAGGTATCCAGATTGTGAATATGCCAGTTGGACTAATCCGGTTCCCAAAAAAGATGATGAAGAGTCGGAATCTGCTAAAGAGGAAAAACAGGAAGATTGAAGTTTGTCGGGTTTTTTGATTAGATAGTCGTTATCGGATTTGCTGCTCCATTTCCCAAAATATTTTTTATGAATGCTTTTGAACGAGAAAAACATGATGCTGGTGGATCCCAAGCTAGGTTTGACTTTGACTTGGCAACCAAAACCAAAGACGAAATAGCTGAATATCATCCAACATTTGAAGCGTACCCTCAAGTTTTGCCGGACTGGCTAAAATTATTAAGAGACGAGCCGCTTGGCGGTTATCCACCGGAATTACGAAAAGCCTTGGGTTTACCAGAATATTTTGTTGGTTCGCAGATTGAAGGGTGGGATTTGTTACGGTTAATTGCAAAGAAAGAAATGATAATTGATCCTCTTCCAAAGTCATTTTATGATTTTGATGTGTCTGTTGAGGCGTTAAGAGCAGATATGCGCCAATGGGCAAATAGACATGGTAAGCTTTTGACCGAAGAGGATCTTAATAGAATGGTGCGAGCAGAAATGGAAAGATTTTCAGCTAATGATTTAAGGGAGCTTGGTGCATGTAAGGTGGACTTACATATGGGAACAAAGTATCAACACTACGCAAGAACCAATGTATCTTCTGTTCGTATTGGAGAACCACTTCCTTTAGGAATTTTGATTGAAGGCGAATTAACTCCTTCTGATCAATTAATTTTGCAGACAGGTGAGCTTATCAATGCCTCAACTGTTGAGTATTTGTTATTACCAGATTATATGCGAGGCTCGATGGATGGTAGATCTGGTAATGCTAGAAAAGGATTGGTTGTAGAAACAGCTTCACTATTTGATCCTGGTTTCGAGGGTAATGGGACTATGGAGTTATCTAACTTGGGTCCAGTACCAATAGATATTCGATCAGGTGATACTATATGTGCGATGGATTTTTTGTTACTTTCCTCACCTGCAAAACATCCATATCGGGGTAAATTTTATAGACAACAAAAACCACAAGGAGGTAGAAATGAATAACGAAAAAGAGTCGGGATTTGTCCATGTAGATGTTGGATTTAATCCATTAAGAGAAGATATTAAACCTCCAGAATATAAAACAGAAGGGGCTGTTGGATTTGATTTTGAAGCGAGTGAGCGAGTGGAAATTCAACCAAGAGAAATTAAGTTAATACCAACTGGGATTGTGTTTGAAATACCAGAGGGATATTTTTTGGCAATTGTGCCAAGGTCTTCGACGCCGAAAAAATTTGGTGTAGATATGCCTCATTCAATTGGAGTAATAGATGTCGATTACTCTGGACCAGAAGATCAAGTGTATGTTCAGGTTAGGAATTTTACTGATGAGGTTCTGATAATAAATGCGGGTGACAGGGTGGCTCAAGGATTAATTATTCCTGTGGTAAAAGCTAATTTTGTGAAACGAGATTTAAGTGGTAATCAAACTAGGGGAGGATTTGGAACTACAGGGAAAGGCAGTACATCATAAATGATGCTAGAACGAGAAAAAGGTAACTTTTTTGTTAGTTTTGAAGGACCAGATGGTTCTGGTAAATCGACTCAGGTTAAGTTAATTGCAGATTGGTTTAATGATAATGGTCAGGAAACAAAAGTTTTTCGTGAACCTGGTAGTACTAAGGCAGGCGAAAGAGTTAGGGAGATGGTTTTGGGTACCAAGCTTACACCTGTAGCACAGCTTTTTGGGTTTAATATTGCCAGAGCACAGTTTGTCGCTGAACAATTAAAGCCGACATTGGAAGCAGGATTTAACGTGATAAATGATCGTTTTACAGCGAGTACTTGGGTGTTTCAGGGCTATATGGGTGGAGTAGATTTGGATATGGTGGAGATGGTTAATGCACAAGCGACTGATGGGTTAAAACCTGATTTTAATTTTTTGGTTGATGTTTCGGTCGATGTTGCAATGGCAAGAATGCAGGGTGAAGGTCGAGTTAAAGATGTATTTGAGAATGTAGATTTAGCCAAAAAAGAGCGAATAAGACAAGGTTATTTGGAGTATGCAAGAATCAATTCTGATGAGTGGTGTGTTGTCGATGGGGGTCAGAATATGGAGGAAGTGACGAGAGTAATTAAGGAAACAATGAAAGATTTAGGTTTTTATAAATAGGAAAAAATATTTATGAGTGAAGTATTAAAACTTAAAGGCCGAGAGCCCGTAATTGGTGAATCAAACGAAATTAACCAAGTAGAAGCTTGGGCACCTACGTATACAGCTGAGCAGTGGGATGAGGCGCAGCGAGAATTGTTAACCCCGTTTTTTAGTAATCTGGATGGTGCGGTTTATGTGATTAAAAATATGCCGGAGGAAGTTGTGGCGGCTATTTCTTCAAGAGTTTCGAGGGCTGAACCGTCAATCAGACGGGTTTTTTGGAATGAGTATATTCAACCTATATTGGCTGCAGGTGGTGATGATGGTGCTGAAATGATTAGATCGATACAGCATTTAAATAGTGGCGGGATGGAAAGAGTAGCTAACAGTGAGAGAGCAAGAACTTTTTTTAGAACTTGGCTAGCAGAATATGGCGACGACTCAATTGCAGAAATGGGTAATTTGCATCTGGGAATTGAGGGAATTAGCCAAATTGCGGTTAAAGAAGTTGAAGATGTAAGAATTGGACTGTCTCCAATTGAAAAATCCAGTCGTTATGTGAGGTTTGGTCAACAAGTTGATGGGAAATATCAGTATGTTGTTCCAGATGAAATAGCCAAGCTTGGACCACCATTAAGAATGGAACAGGATGGTTCGGAAATGTATCTTGAATTAGTGGACTTACTTTATGAAACATATGTTGAGCAAAATCCAGTTTTGGCCGAGAGATTAAAATCTTTGTTTCCTAAAGGAGAAGATGAGAGTCAGGCAGTTTGGCGTAATACTTTAAGAGCAAAAGCCTTCGATGTGTTGAGAGCTTATTTAGTTGGGGCGACACAAACAACAGTGGCAGTATCTGCTAATGCCAGGGCTTTGGAAGGATTAGTAAACAGATTGTACGCGTCAAAACTTACAGAACTGCGATGGTTAGGTAAACAGATTCATCAAGAGGTTAAAAAAGTAACCCCGTCACTACTGACTAGGCCTGGAACAATAAGAGGTCAACAACAGCAGATTTATCTCGAAAACCTTGATAACACAGCGGAATATTGGGCAGAAGAGGTTATGGATACATTAGAAATTGGTCAGGATCAAGCCTCTGTTGAATTAATAGATGTTGAGGATGAAGCTCAAGCTCAGATAAAGTTGGTAGCGCAACTAATGTACAAAAAGACATCTGGAGTAACCTTAAAACAGCTCAGACAAGCTGCTACTGAGATGGGTGAAGAAAAAAGAAAAAAGTTAATTGACAGCTTTTTGAGTTTACGAAAAATCAGGCAAAATAAAGTGCCTAGAGCATTTGAGGAGGTTACTTATAAGTTTGAACTTACGGGTAATTTTGGAATGTATCGTGACCTACAAAGACATAGGATGAATAGTCCTGAAAGACAGATTTTTACGACAGAGTTAGGAGTCGATATTCCACAAGATATAATTGATGCGGGACTAGAAGATCAATTTGTTGAGTTGATGCAAGAGGCTAATGATGTAAGGGTGAGATTAATGGAAGCAGGTGCGACAGCTGAAGAGGCTCAATATATTGTGCCATACGCTTCAAAAGTCAGATGGGCAGTTAGGATGAGTTTGAGGGAATTATATTGGATATGTGAGTTGAGAAGTGGTATGCAGGGACACCCTGATTATCGAAAGATGGCTCAAGAGATGTTTGAAAAAGTAAGAGCAGTTCATCCCAGTTTGGTTGAAAAAATGATGGTTGATATGAATGATTACGATTTGGCTAGAAGAGAATCTGAAAAAAGAACTGAACAAAAACTTTCCGTCTTGACGGGAGACGTGAAATTAGATTAGTATTTGAGCCTGTTATAAATAAATCACACTCGAGTCTTGTATTCTCCTAACTACATATTGGCTCGGGGAGGTAAAAAAGGAGATAAAAATAAATGTCAGACACAAAAACAACTGCTGCAGTTAGCGAGCAGGAAATAAGCTTAGAAGATTTGCTAGAGGCTGGAGTTCACTTCGGTCATCAAGTGCGCCGTTGGAATCCTCAAATGGCTCAATATATTTATGGCGCCCGTCAGGGTGTTCACGTTATTGATTTAGGAGCTTCCTTGGAAGGTCTTAAAAAAGCAATGGAATTCGCTGAAAAAATTGGTAGTGAAGGTAAAACTATTGTTTTTGTCGGTACCAAAAAACAAGCTCAAGATATTGTCAAAACAGAAGCTACTTCGGTAGGTGCAAGCTATATGACCGAGCGCTGGATTGGTGGAATTTTGACTAACTGGGATGAAGTTTATAAAAATATTAAAAAACTTCGCAAACTTAAGGTTCAAAAAGAAGAAGGCGAGTTTAAAAAATTAACCAAAAAAGAACAGTTGTTTATTGATAGAGAAATCGAGGGATTGACTCGTTCTTATGGGGGAGTTGAAACTTTGGACAAAATTCCAGATGCGGTTTTTGTTAGTGACGCTCATCGCGAAACTATCTCTATGAAAGAGGCTAACAGGATGAATGTTCCAGTGATTGCTATTTGTGACACTAATTCTGATGTTAGATTAGTTAGTTATCCGATTCCCGGTAACGATGATGCAATAAAGTCCTTAAAGATTCTTACTTCGAAAGTAGCAAGAGCTTATGGTCAGGGAAAAATGCAATTTGAAAAAAATAAAGCTAAAGTAGCTGCAAGTCAAAAAAAGGAGGAATAAAATGAGTGATTATTCTGTTAGTGATCTAAAAGCAATCAGAGAAGCAACTGGAGCTGGTGTTGCGGAAATCAGACAAGCTCTAATTGACTCTAGTGGAGATGTTGAAAAAGCCAAAGGAATTTTAAAAGAAAAAGGTTTGTCAAAAGCTGACAAAAAGAGTGACAGAACAACTAACCAAGGTGTTGTTGAAACATACAAACATATGGGAGGGAAAGTTTCAGTTATTGTTGAAATTTTGTGTGAGACCGATTTTGTGGCTCGAACTGAGGATTTTCAAGAATTAGCTCGTGAAGTTGCGATGCAAGTTGCGGCCATGAATCCAAAAGACAAAAAGGAGCTTTTGGCTCAAGCATATATTCGTGATTCGGCACAAACGATTGAAGAACTGGTCAAGGCAAAGATTGCCAAGCTTGGAGAAAATATCCAAATTGGTAAGTTTGCTAGAATTGCACTTGGAGAGTAATACTTTTTTAAAGAGTATTGGTTTAGGGGTTTTAGCTATACAATAATTAATAATGAACGAACAGGAATATAAAGAAAAATTTGACTTAGCGATTAACCATCTTAAGGTTGAACTTGGTCAAATTAGAACAGGCAGAGCTACTCCAAGTTTAGTCGAAAATATCAAAATTAATGTTTATGATACTTACATGCCAATTGTGGAATTGGCGACTGTGTCGGTGACTGACCCAAGATCACTTTTGATTTCGCCTTGGGATAAAACAATCGTTGAAAAGGTTGCCAAAGGAATTATCGATGCGGGAACAGGTTTATCAGCTGCGGTTGATGGAGAAAATATTAGAATTAATATTCCCCCTTTAACACAAGAGAGGCGAGAAGAATTTACAAAAATTGTTGCGCAAAAATCAGAAACAGCAAAAGTAGCCATTCGACAAATAAGGCATGATTTTGTGGAAAGAATTCGTAAACAAAAAGACGACGGAGAAATTAGTGTTGATGATGAGAAAAGATTACACGAAAAGCTAGACGAGGTTGTGGGTTCTTATAATAATCAAATTGATGAGTTGAGGGATGCCAAGTCAGAGGAGTTAATGACAGTATAGTATGGAAATGATTATTTCAATTATTGCGTTTGTTTTTGTCTTGACTGTTTTAGTTATGGCTCACGAATTGGGGCATTTTTGGGTCGCGAGAAAAAATAAAATAAAAGTTGAAGAATTCGGTCTTGGATTACCGCCAAGGATTTGGGGTAAAAAATACAATGGCACTCTATATTCAATTAACTGGTTGCCATTTGGCGGATTTGTAAGATTACTTGGAGAAGATAGTGAGGGTGCGGATTTGAAGAAAAAAGGTAGTTTTTATTTGGCTCCAGCCAAGACGCGAGCAGCTGTTGTAGTTGCGGGAGTTGTGGTTAATTATTTTATTGCAGTAATTCTATTGTATATAGTTTTAATTGGAAGCGGGTTTAAGTTTAGTGTTCCGCAGATTGTTGAACATAATTTCAAATTCGCAAATAATTCCACGGAAGTTGTATTGGCAGAATTTACTGAAGAATCTCCATTAAAAGTTACGGGTCTTGAGCCGGGTGATGTTGTTAAAAAAATAAATGGCTCAGATGTTGGAAGTGCTGAGTTTTTGAGCAATCAAATTAAAAATTCAACTGGCACTGGATTAAGTTTGGAGATTAAAAAGTTTGACGGCGAGTTAGAATCAATTCAGGTAAATACACTGGAGAAAGATGGCAAGAAAATACTTGGTGTGTACTTGGCCGAACAAACTGTAATTAGTTATGACGGGTTTTGGCAAAGGACGTTTTCTGGTGTAAGTCAGAG
>CAYQLK010000008.1:23297-31958 GCA_964418515.1 uncultured Gammaproteobacteria bacterium
AAGGATTTGGCATTAGGACCAACACATGAAGAAGTTTTGTATCCACTGATGAAAAGTTATGTAAAAAGCTATAAGGATTTGCCATTATCTGTTTATCAAATTCAGACTAAGTTTCGTGATGAGTTGAGAAGCAAATCAGGGCTTTTAAGAGGTAGAGAATTTTTGATGAAGGATTTGTATAGTTTTCATTCTGATCAAAAAGACTTAGATGAATATTACGAAAGAGTAGTTGTTGCCTACAAAAATATTTTTAACAGAGTTGGGGTTAAGGCGATATTTACGGATGCGTTAGGTGGTACATTTTCGCACAGGTCTCATGAATTTCAGGTTGAGACTAGTTCAGGAGAGGATACGGTTTACTACTGCCAAAAATGCGATCATGGTTGGAATAAGGAAGTGGTAGATGAGGATAAGATGGATAAGCAAAAATGTATTAAGTGTCAGGGTGAACTAGTTGAACTAAAGTGTAGTGAGGTAGGGAATATTTTTAAGTTAAATTCAAAGTATTCAGAGGATTTTGACTTTAAGTTTACAGACGAATCGGGTGAAAATAAATTAGTGATTGCCGGTTGTTATGGACTTGGTGTCTCAAGACTAATGGGGGTAATAGCAGAAGTATTTAATGATGAACTAGGTCTTTGTTGGCCCGAGAATATTGCTCCATATAAGTATCATTTGATAAATTTGTCGAAAGACTCAGAAAAGGCAGAAAAGATTTACAAAAGACTATCAGAAAAAGATTTGGTTTTGTACGATGACAGATCTGATTCTGTGGGGATTAAGTTTAAGGATGCAGATCTAATTGGTCTTCCAGTAAGAATTGTCGTGTCGGATAAATTGAGTGGGGATGAAGTCGAGATAAAGGATAGGGTGTCGGTTGAACCTCGAGTAGTTAGTGAAAATAGCTTATCTTAATAAGCTTTACTTTGATTCTATTAAATATATAATTGGTCACCTGTAAGTTTAATAAAGAAAGGAAAAATATGTATACAACAAAAAAAGATGGTTTAACAGTTACGGCGACAGTTGTAATTGATGCTAAGGTATTTGACGAAAAGAGGCTTGCGGCAATTAAAGATCTTGGTCAAGATGTTGTAATTGACGGATTTCGCAAAGGTCAAGCGCCGGTAAATTTGTTGGAATCAAAAATCGATGGTAATAAGATACTCGACAAAGCATTGAGTTTGATATTGCCTGATGTATTAAAAGAAATTTTAGAAAAAGAAAAATTTACTCCTTTAACTTACCCTCAAATTAGTTTGACTAAGGTTGCAGCAGGTAATGATTTGGAATTTAATTTGGTATTTACTCTCCCGCCGGAGGTAAAACTGGGAGATTACAAATCAGTAAGAGTAAAAAAAGCTGAGATTGAATTAGTTCCAGAGGAAAAAATTACTCAATCGATTTTAAATATTTTTGAAGCGAGAAAAAAAGATGATGCGACTAAAGAAGAAAACGTAATTTATGGAGCTGATGGTAAAAAACTTTCTGGATTTCGTTTTACTGAGCCTGATGATGAATTTGCAAAAAGTTTAGGGGCAAGAGATCTTCCGCATCTTAAAGAGTTGGTCAAATCAGACTTGGAGGAGATTGCTTTGTCAGAAGCTGAGAGAAAATTTGAGACAGACTTGTTTAAAGAATTGACCGATATTAGTACGGTTGAAGTTCCAGATATTTTGGTCGAAGACGAGTTAAATAGAATGGTTAGCCGCGCACAGACTGATTTGAGTAGGGCGGGAATTAAGTTTGAAGATTATTTAAAAGATGCCAATAAAACAGTCGAACAGTTAATGATTGATTGGAGACCTCAAGCAAAAAATAATGTAGAGGTCCAATTGATTTTGGGTGAAGTTGGAAAAAAAGAAAATATCGAAGTTGGTGATGATGAGCTTGAATCTGCAATGTCAGAAACAGATCCTTCGAAACTTGACGAACAAACAAGAACTGATTTGGAAAACTTTACTCGTTATGCGATTTTTCAAACCAAGACTTTAAAGTTTCTAAAAGATATTGCACTGACTACCCTAAAAACGAATAAAACCGAAACAGCCAAAAAAGCTTAATGGACAAAAAAAGAACCATAGTTACGCATATCAATCCTGATTTGGATGGAATTCCTGCGATTTGGTTATTGAAAAAATATGATCCGGCTTTTAAGGATGCTGAGGTAAGATTTGTACCGGCTGGGAGCAGATGGGAGGAAGGGGATCTAGAGCTAACAACTCACGTTGATACGGGTGGTGGCATTTATGACCATCATGATAGGGATGAGTTTACATGTGCGGCAAAACTGGTTTGGGAAGACTTGAAGAAAAGATTTTCTTTAGAGGATGAAGCCATGGATAGAATGATAGAAATTATTACTCAATACGACCATGCACGCGAAAATTTGTGGCCGGAGCCTAATTCTGACCGTTATGATTTTTCTCTTTACTCAATTTTGACTGGCTGGAAGATGCTAAATCCGTCTAAGTATTATGAGTTTGTTGATTGGACCATTCCAGCATTGGAAGCAATTCATAAAGTTTTGCAGGAAAAAGTATTGGGTGAAAAAGCACTTAAGGAAGGAAAAGAGTTTGAATGTCCATGGGGTAAAGCAGTTGTTTGTGAAACGTATAACGATAGTGTATTGGACATTGGTATGAAGCAAGGTTATGCTTTGGTTATTAGAAAGGATCCGGTTAAAGGTTTTGTTCGTATTACTGGTTCAACTCCGCATGGGGTTGATTTAACTAAGGCGTACGAAAGTATTTCGGAGCTGGATCCAACCGCAACTTGGTTTTTGCATGCTTCAAAAGTGTTGCTTAGGAATGGAAGTTCGAGAAATCCTACGATGAAGCCCACAAAATTAAATTTGGATAAAATTATTTCTCTTATTAATAATTCCAAATAATTTTACAACCAAAAAACTTGTATTAGAATTAGGGTATGTGCTACATTAGGCAACTTGAAAAATAACATGGACGACAGCTGTATTTTTTGCAAAATTTCTTCAAAAGAGATTGAAACAGATATAGTTTTTGAGTCAGAGAATGTTATTGTTTTTCATGATCGAGAACCGTCAGCAGAAAAACATTTTTTGGTTGTGCCCAAAAAACACATTGTGAATTTTTTGGATTTGACCGAAAAAGAGCTAATTTGGGAGATGGATGAGATTATGAGAAAATTAGTGATTGATAATAATTTGAATAGTTCTGGATATAAAGTACTGTTTAATGGTGGATATTATCAGCATGTTCAGCATGTGCATTGGCACTTGTTGGGCGGTAAAATGTTAATTAAATAAATAACGAAAAACTATCAAACCTCGAAAGGGGGTGTTACTAATACACAAGTAATTTATTACTTGTAAAAACAATTATGGCAACAAAAGTTAAAGCAGCTCCTGGGGAGCCGGTAGACATATTACTTAGAAAATTTAACAAAAAAGTCCAAATGGATGGAATTTTATTGGAATTAAAAAAAAGAGAATTTTATCTTAAGCCTTCAACTCGTAGACAGGTTGAGGAACAGCAAAAAAGACGTCGCGGAATTGCGATGAAAAAAAGACCTTTTTAAAAAATAATGGCACTACTTGATACATTAAATACTGACCTGATTACCGCTTTAAAGGGTGGGGATAAGGTCGCGGCTGAAACACTGAGATTTTTGATTTCTGAAGCGAGAAATAAACGAATTGAGTTAATGCATGAGCTAACAGATGATGAGATGGTAGCTGTGGTTACCAAAGAAATAAAAAGACGAAAAGAATCGATGGAAGTTTTTGAGAAAGCTGGTCGAGATGAGTTGGTTGCTAACGAAAAAGCTCAAATGAATGTTCTAGAAAAATATCAACCTGAACAAATGACTGAGGAAGAAGTGGAAAAAATTATTGCCGAAGAAATTGAAAAATTTGATAATCCTTCTAAGGAATTTATGGGACAGTTAATCGGCAAGGTAATGGCAAGAATTCCAAAAGGTACCGTGGATGGTTCTGTAGTGTCAAGACTAGTTGCGCAAAAATTGCAGTAAAAAATGCAGGCTGCAGTTACAATTTACGCAGAGAATTTAGATAAACCTTTAGAGAAAAAAATAATCCAAACTATATCGGACACACTGTCGACTTTGGGGCAGCAGCCTATTGATTTTGCGGTTGATGTTAATTTTGTTGATGAGAAAAAAATGCGTAAGTTGAATAGTGATTTTCGTCAAAAGGATTATGCGACGGATGTTTTGTCGTTTGGTCAGTTTGAAGATGTTTTGAAGGATAAACCAAAAGGAATTAAGGTGCCAATAATGTTGGGCGACTTGGTTTTGTGTGAATCAGTGATTAAGAAAGAGGCGATTGAAGAGGGTAAAAGTTATGAGGAACACCTGCTTATGCTTGTTGATCATGGAATGAAACACTTACTGGGAATTCATCACCCAGAAGATTAAGACCATTTGTGGTTAAAAAGAAAATTCAATAAGGTAGAATAGTTTTAGTAAGTTTTTATGGCAGTTTTATACAGAAAATACCGTCCTCAAAATTTTGATGAGATGGTCGGTCAAGAAAATATTGTCGATGCGCTCAAAAGGTCGGTTGCAGCCGATAAGAGTCCGCACGCTTTACTTTTTGTCGGACCTAAAGGCAGTGGTAAAACGACAACTGCGAGAATTTTTGCCAAAGCGATCAATTGTCCAAACGTTAAAGAAGGTAACCCTTGCGGAGTTTGTGATGTATGTGAAGAAATCGCGAGCGGTGCTAGTGTTGATGTGATTGAAATTGATGGTGCATCGAACAGAAAGATAGACGATATTAGGGAAATTCGGGATAAAATTTCACATTCACCAAGCAAGTTTAAGAAAAAAGTTTATATTATCGACGAAGTTCACATGTTAACGAAGGAGGCATTTAATGCGCTTCTTAAGACGCTGGAAGAGCCACCAAGCCATGCGGTTTTTGTTTTGTGTACAACTGAGTCGGACAAGTTACCGGCAACGATTATCTCTAGATGTCAAAGGTTTGATTTTAATTTAGGAAAAGATGATGAGATTAAGAAATATCTAGGCGAAATTCTGACCAAGGAAAAGGTTGATTACGATGACGAGGCAATTGCGGTCGTGGCCGGATATGCTGGAGGAAGTTTTCGGGATGCCTTGTCAATGGCTGGGCAAGTAGCAGTTTTTGAAAAAGTAACCCTTGCAACGATAGAAAATATATTGGGTCGGGCAGGAGAAAATTACGCCAAAAAATTCGTAACTGCACTTTTAGAATCTGATAAAAAAAGCGCTTTGGAGGTTGTTTCGGATTTAGAAGAAAAAGGTTTGGATGCTCTGGAGTTTGTACGCTTAACTTTGATTGAAACAAAACAATTGTTGATGGAAAAAATATCTATACCATCTAAGTCTCAATATACAAAAGAGGATTTGGTTAATATTTATAACAGTCTGGATAAGTGTTTTCAGAGGTTGAAATATTCACCAGTTGCTGAATTGCCGATCTTGGTTGCGATAATGGAGTTTGTTGGTGTAAAAGATAACGCACTGGAGAAAGAGCCAACAAGTAATCCATCACAAAAGATAGAAAAAGCCAAAATCTTAAAAAAAACTGAAAAAGTAGAAAAAAATGAGGAAAATCTCGAAGCCAAAAACATTGAACTATCAAAAGAAAAAGTACAGAGAGCAAACATTCCTGAGGATGAAAAAATTGTTGTAGAAGATAGCGCACAGGAGCTAATGGGTTCAGATCAACTACAAACTATTTACAATAATTGGAAAGCAATTCTTGAAAACCTAAGACCCAAAAATACTTATGTGACTACAATTTTAAGAGGATCTAAGCCAATTGCGTTTGACGGAAACAAAGTAACGGTGGAAGTTTATTTTCGGCTTCATCAAGATAAGCTAAGAGAAGCAAAAGTTCTTAGCTTAATAGAATCGTCTATGAGTGAAGTTTTGGGTAAAAAAGTTTTCCTACTAATTACTGTCGGAAAGAAAGAAATAACTCCAACAAGCGACTTGTCGATAGAAAATTTGGTCGAAGCTGCTGGTGAGATTTTTGGTGCAAGTAACTAAATATGCAAAATAAATATTTACTGTTGCGTCATGGAGAATCTCAGTATAACAAAGAGCTCAGATATCAAGGTTGGAGCAAAAGAGTTCATTTGACTAAGCAAGGAATTGAACAGGTTAAAGGAAAAATTAAGCTCGTAAAAAAGTTTAAACCAGATTTAATAGTGTCGAGTCCTTTTTTGCGAACCAGACAGACTGCGGAAATTCTAGCGAACGCAATCAAAAAAGAAGTGTTGTATAGCAAGCTTATTATTGATTACAACCGAAGTGAGTCAATGGAAGGTAAGCTACAGGAAGAATATGTTGGTACAAAGAAATATAAAGATTGGTTAGAAAAAGCGGATAAAGATTGGAATTTTCATTTGCCTGACGGAGAAAGTTATAGTGGGTTTGACGCGAGAATAAAGGAGTTTATAGAGATTCTTGAGAGTAGTTATGACAAAAAAAAGATATTAATAGTTGGTCATGGCGATGTTATTAGGTCAATAATCAGACAATATACAGGGAGGGAATTTCAGCGGATTGATGTGATGAATGTTTTTGTGTGTGAGCTAGTTCCTAATAAAAAAGCCAAAGGTAAATATATATTCAAAGAGGTTAATTAGTTGTTTAAATGCGACTGGTTGTTTCATCATCAATTATTAGTCCGTACTGTTCATAAGTTGCGATTATTGACGTAACTGTTTCGACTTGGATTTCTACTGAAGCAGAAATTTCTGCATAGACTCGTTTGCTGGTAACTTCTTTAAGGTGTGGCATAAGACGTTCGATTTCACCAAGCAGCCGTCTTAGGATTTTAATTGGAGACCCAGAAGAAAATGGTGAATCTTCAAGACCAAGTTTGCCATCTTCGAATAAGCCATTAACTTTGGAAAAATAATAAATCCAACTCCAAATAGCTTTGACGATTTCTTTTTCGACAACCTTTTTAATTTTTAGTCTTTCTAAAGACTGCATTTGTTCGGCTGAAAAAAGATCAAGTAGTGAAGCTTGGCCGCTGGATCGGTTGCGAAGATAATCGGCTATGGTTTTTTTGAAGTCTTCGACACGGATATTGCCGCCCATAGCTTTTTTGGTATAAAAATCCATGTCTTCTTCGCCGACTTTTAGTTCGGCCATGCGGGCTATTTCGACTGCCATTCCGTAAGCAAGGTGCCCCACCTCAACTGCACTTTTTATATCAGGAGGAAGATTGGTGTATCTAAGGGAGTCGCGGACTTTGCTTTCACTACGTCCGACTTTTTTGGCAAATTTGGCTAGAGGATAATCGGGTCTAGCAATTTTGACCAGAGTAAAGATGTGGTGATAATAGTCTGCCTCTTCGTGTGGTGGAAGTGAGTTGTGGATGTTTTCTGATGCTTGTCGATAAATCGCCTGAATAGGAGCAACATTTTCTCCAACTCTAGCTTCTAACATATCGGGATGTTCAGCAAAATGGCGATTATAACAGTTACCTTCACCGTATGTTTCTTGGCATTCGCTACAGCCGACTGATTGTAGAATTTTCATTGAACGATAACGTCGTTCGCCAGCGACCAAAATATAATAAACAGGATCGGATGGTGAGTTTGTATCGTTACTTTGCTGGATTGTGGGTTTGAGATTTTCTAATCTAATTTTGGTTCCCCAAAGACCATTGATTACAAAAAGATATTTTTCGGCGGCTTCAGGGTCGAATCTGATAATCAGTGGTGGCTGGATTAGACCTTCTTCAGCAATGGAATCAGACAAATTGTGTAGTTCGTCCTCGTCAAAAGTTTTTCTGCCTTGTGGTAGTACGTTGACTTGATCAAATGGAACTAATTCTTCAGCGTAATGACTGCGGGAAGCTGACAATCCGAGGATTTTATCCAATGATTCTTGTGGTATTGGTTCTTTCTTGGTGGTCGGCTGACCTTCGACCTTTTCGGGCGTAATAGACATTATTTAATTTTTTGGGCAGTATTTGGATAGATGAGGCGCCATTTTTGGTAAAAGGGCGCCTTAGGGTCGGGCAAGAACTAAATAAAAACTTATGGACGATATCTCCTAGTGCGGGGTTTTTTGTTGAGAAAGGAGTTGAGTTCTGAAATCTGGTTATAGCTTTCGCAGGCAAGTTCTCCAAAGCCAAAAGCAGTGGCAATTAGATAGACATCAGTGGCAACGCCTAGGTCGACAGCTTCAGTTGTGAGGAATAGCTCGCAGCCATCTTCACAGTAGAAGCCAGGGACTTTGGCAATTGTGATGCAGTTTTCATAGTCGCTTTCGGTGTCGTAGTGGGGGATCGATAGTGTTGAAACTACCATCTGGTCGCCACATTTGGGACAACTACCGGCTGATCCGAGATCGTCAACAGTAACTAAACCGCCATAGTTTTTTGTGTAGGTGCGCAATTTGTTTTACCCTCAAGAACTTTTTGGTTGGTGCGGGTTTTGCTACAGACAATGATAGTTGTACTCACTGAAAAATGAAAGAAGATAAAATTTGAGCCTAAAGTACTTGTATTTTGGCCTATAGTATGGTATAATAGGGGTTGAGGTAAGAGTAGTTTTGTCCTTATACTACTCGTAGTTGACAGGTATGCACCTTAAACAAAAGGACGACAGGAAAGGAACGTGTCTGACAATGGTTTCGACCAACAGCACCGAA
>CAYQLK010000009.1:0-1812 GCA_964418515.1 uncultured Gammaproteobacteria bacterium
AGCTTTCTGGCTTTTCTCTTGGAGTGAATTTCGCACCTGAACTCCGGATACCTATCTTTTGACCTATCATAATTAACTGTTTTGACAATTCTGTACCCGCGACAAAGTTTCCCGCAATCAACACATCTAACATTGTCTCTTATCTCCCACTGGGTACTAAGGGAACTTGAAGTAAAAATAAAACTATCAACCCAGAAAAAAATTAACCCTCCAATAAAATTAGCAATCGTTGCCGCAACCCAATCTTCACCCGTACCAAACATTGATGTTGAATCTTTAAAATACGCTACAATTGGCGCAAGTAACGGTGTAGACAACTGCCAACGAATTAAATACAAGCCGTATCTCTTAAAATTAATTTTCTTTTTTACTTTTGCCATTTATATGCCTTTGATATTCAGTTTCGTACTGATCAACAATTTTTTCAACCCCAAAATTAGAAATATATTTTTGCGACCAGTCCGTCCAAGACTTTCTAAGTTTTTCATCAAAGATCATTGAATCTAGTTTTTTAGCAAAATCTGCTGTTTCTTTTGGATCAATAACTGATTTATGACCAAAACCTTTCATTACTGACTTGTAACCAGAATTATTACCACACACAATCACCACACCTCGCGCCATTGCTTCAAGTAATACTATGCCGAAGCTTTCACCATAAAGTGCAGGAGAACAAAACACAATTGCCCTGTCATACATTCGCACCTTTTCTTCTTCGGAAACAAAACCTAAGAACTTAACGTTGTTTAGGTTTTTTTTAACAACATATTTTTCTAATTTCTCCCTTTCTGGACCATCACCTGCAATCTCTAAAAACACATTTTTTTGCTTCTCAGACAAAACTTCAAAGGCTTTAAGTAGATATTTCACTCCTTTTCGCTTTTCTAATCGCCCAATATAAACAATTGTTTTTTTCATTTGGCTACGAGATTTTTTACGTAAATGATATTTTTCAAAATCAACACAGTTGGGAATAATTTCAACCCTTCTTTTTGTTATTCCTCTGACGTAAATAGCTGCTTCGTCCGAAACTGCTGTTAGCCCGTCAATTTTTTTCATAACCAATCTTGCGTATGGTTCAATTACTTGCTCAAGAATCTTAGTCACTTTTGTTTCTGGTAGTTTCGCATGAAAAGTCGCGATATTAACTGCATTGGAAGCTGATAATATTTGCGGTGACATCATTGGCACCCAAGGCTCATGAAAATGCAAAATATCAAACTTTTCTTCAACCATAAGTCGCCTAATTCTCTTACTTTCAATACTTAAAGAAATCTGAGCCGTAGTCTGAAAAGGGTAGTTCATATCAATTAAGCCGCCGATAAAAATAACACCCTTATGTCCGCTGACATCAGTTTTTCTCGGAGCTGGTGCGATAATTACTGCGGTATGTCCACGCTTATTTAGCTCTTTTTGCAGGTTAAGTACACATTCTTGAACTCCACCATTTTTAAAAATATTGTACGGGCAAATTAGTCCGATTTTCATTGAAGGCTAAAGTATAACAGTATCGAACTTTAGCCTCAACAAGCTTGACTTTTTTCGACTTTGCCATAGACTATAGGGCAACTTAAGCCTCTAGGCTTATTTGAACCTTAACTCAACACATAGGGAGACACAGTTTTTACCATGTTCAACCTTCCACCGGTGATTATTTCACCCAACGACTGGCCACAGAGCAACTTCGAACTCGGATCCACCAACTACCGACCGCACCCCGGTGACCTCAGTAGATTCTTGGCCTTCCAAGGCCAAACACACTTCGGCGCCGGATACCACGAGCGGTACAACAATCCGATGCTGGCAGCCCCC
>CAYQLK010000009.1:1912-31373 GCA_964418515.1 uncultured Gammaproteobacteria bacterium
GAAAACGAAAAATACTCTGCAAACAAGCGGATTATGAGCGAACTTGCGGCATTCTGCCACACCTGCGACACTATGTCCGCCCGAATCTGGTTCGACTTCGGTATCAGCCGAGTCAAAACCAAATAACCACCAAACAGACCCGTTTTTTTGAATAAAAGGAGCGGGTCTTTTTCATACCTACTCCACTCTTATGGTAGGTTCTGCTAAAATGACAAATATGGCTGACAAAACAATTGATGCTGCTGAGAAATATCTCAGGGTTATTGATAGCAAAAAACATATTTTAGTTAATAATTTCCTTGGTGGAATCTCTTGGGCACTAGGCACAATTGTCGGTTTTTTGATAATTAGCATTATTTCTGTCATGATTATCGGCCAAACGGGCGTGTTATCCAAACTAAGTACTTGGTTTTCAGATGTCATTGAAAATTCGCAAAAAAGTGTCATCCCCGAAGAATTAGAAAATATTCCAGCTAATGTCCGACCAATACAAAAATAAACTAACTATTCACCAAATTCGTCACTCAGCCGCACACCTAACCGCCGCTGCGGTTCTTAGGCTGTACCCAGAAACCAAGCTGGCAATTGGGCCAACTATTGACGAGGGATTTTATTATGATTTGCTTACAAAAGAGCCAATCAAAGAAGCAGATATCGAAATTATTGAGAAAGAGGCACAAAAACTAATAGGCCAAAACATCGACTTTGTCAGAAGCGAAGAGAATATCGAAACTGCCAAAAAACTACTTTCAGACCAACCCTTCAAACTAGAAATAGTTGATGAGCTTGCAGAAAAAGGTAAAACTTCAGTTTCTTTTTATACTTCAGGCGATTTTGTTGACCTCTGTGAAGGACCACATGTTGATAATTCTAGTCAAATTAAAGGTTTCAAGCTGCTTTCAATTGCTGGTGCTTATTGGCGCGGTGATGAAAAAAACCAAATGCTTACACGTATCTACGGCACCGCATTTCATACCGACAAAGAATTAGAGGACTATCTAGAACTCAAAGAACAAGCCAAACTTCGTGATCACAGAGTAATCAGCCAAAAACTCGAACTCTTTGATCTCACAACTGATATCGGACTCGGTTTACCTATTTGGTTACCAAATGGCGCAACCGTCAGACGACTACTCGACAACTTGGTCTTTGATCTTGAGGTAAAAAATGGCTATCAACACGTTTATACTCCAACACTTGGCAATATCGACCTCTACAAAACCTCGGGTCACTATCCACATTACGCCGATACAATGTTTCCCGAAATAAAGGTCGAAAAGGAAACATATCTACTTAGACCCATGAACTGTCCTAGCCATATTGCTGTTTACAACCACAAACCTCGCTCATATCGCGATTTGCCACTTAAACTTTCCGAGGCTGGACAAGTACATCGTTATGAAAAATCAGGCGAACTAACCGGACTTTCCAGAGTCAGAGAATTTACTATTAACGATAGTCATATTTTTACCTCTGAAGACACCCTCAAACTCGAAATCCAAAAAACACTAGACCAAATTATTCAGTTTCTTGAAATAGTCGGCCTTACTCCTGACTCCTTCGAGCTAGCACTCCACGACAAAAACGACAAAAAATACATCAAAGACGAAGAAATGTGGGAAAAAGCCGAAAATGTTCTTAGAGAGGTTCTTCAAGAGAGAAACGTCAAATTCCGAGAGGAAGTTGGCGGAGCCGCTTTTTACGGACCAAAAATTGATGTTTTTGCAAAAGACGTACTTGGTCGAGAATTCGCAATTTCTACCTCACAAGTTGACTACCATATGCCCAAAGCTTTTGACCTTAATTTTATTAATTCACAGGGCCAAAAGGAGCGTCCAGTTATTATTCACCGCGCCATTATTGGCAGCTTTGAAAGATTTTTTGCTTTTTTAATCGAGCACTACGCGGGCGCATTCCCATTCTTCTTAAGCCCAATTCAATTTCAGATTATCCCCATTTCTGAAAAATTCAGCAGTTACGCTGACGAAGTCGCAAGAACACTTAGTGAGCAACATTACCGTGTAAATATAGCTACAAGTGACCAAACCATGGGAGAATCAATCAGAAACGCCACAGAATCCAAAATCCCATACATGATTATTCTCGGACAAAAAGAAGAAGAAGCCCGCCTTGTTTCAGTTAGATCGCGAGAGGGTGCTCAATCCAATCTGGTTAAACTCGATGTTTTTCTAGAAACATTATTTAATAAATGATATTGCTCGTCCAACAAAATACTGTTAGAATAGCTCCGAAAATGTTCACACCACACACGTCAACCAAAACACAAATCCTCTAAAGCCTTGCGTTACTTTAAACTCAACCACCAAATTACAGCTCCCGAAGTTAGGCTTATAGACGAAGATGGCAAGCTAATCGGCGTTGTACCAATCGCAGAAGCTCAAGCACAAAGCGCTGAGGCTGAACTCGACCTTGTCGAAATTGCTCCAAAAGCACTTCCTCCTGTAGTCAAAATGATTGATTTTGCCAAGTTCAAATACATGGAGGCCAAAAAAGAAGCTTTAGCGAAGAAAAAAACCCGCGAGACAGAACTAAAAGAAGTCAGATTTAGTCCGTTTATTGGAGAAGGGGACTTCGACACCAGAATCAAGCGCGCCAAGGAGTTCCTTAAGCGTGGCGATTTAGTCAAAGTCACAGTCAAATTCAAAGGCCGACAAATGGCTCATCAAGAATTTGGCCCAAAACTAATGGAAAAAATTCTCGTCGCCTTAGAAGGTGTTGGTGAAAAAGAACGAGATTTTAGACAAATGGGACTTCAATTTACAGGGGTTATCAAACCTGCAAAAAGTACAAAAAAATAATTTCTGATTCACTTATTGCAGTAAATAGTATTTTCTACTATCATATTGCGGCTAGTTCGCTAGTATTTTTTATATATGTCAAAACTAAAAACAAAAAAATCAGCAGTAAAAAGATTCAAGGTGACCAAGAACGGAAAAGTTTTGCGTGGTCGCCAAATGGGATCTCACCTTAAACTAGCAAAAAGTAAAAGCCAAAAAAGAAGGCAGGCAAGTGTCGGCAAGACCGAAAATGACGACGCACGCCGAGTTCGCCGCCTAACACTAAACTAATATGCCAAGAGTCAAAAGGGGAGTTATCTCCCGCGCCAAACACAAAAAAGTCCTAAAAGCCGCAGAAGGTTTTCGTGGTCCTCGTGGAAAACTTACCCGTCAAGCTATCCAATCAACCCTCAAAGCTGGTCAACACGCCTACGCTGGTAGACGCCTGCGCCGAAGAGATGCCCGCCGTGAATGGATTGTCACAATTAACGCCGCTCTAACTGGAACCGAGCTCAACTACAGCAAATTCATCGCACTCCTTATTAAAAAAGAAATCAAATTAGACCGCAAAGTCTTGTCTGATATGATTCTGACTGATCGACCATTTTTTGAAGAATTAGTCAAAACTGTTCAAAAATAAACTATCTACGATATCTTGTTTCTTAAAAAATATCGAAAATAAGTTATCCTTGTAATTAATGATTGAAGAGATTGATCGCCTATATGACGATCTAGCTAACCGAATTAATTCTGCCAAGACCGAACAAGAGCTTACGGTAGTTGAGAAAACCGTCAAGCTTGAATTAGGTAATGCAATATCCTCCATAAAAAACTTTCCACCAGAAAAACGTGGGGAAGCAGGCAAAAAATTCAACGAACTCAAAAACCTCTGCAGTGATTTAATCGAAAAACAAAAAAATAGTCTTACTGCCAAAAACGAACAAAAAATAGATTTTACCGTTCCCTCGGCAACCCCAACCACAGGCTCACTTCACTTAATCACTCAAGCCATTGACGAAATAACCGAAATTTTTGAGCGCCTTGGCTTTACCAGAGTCAGATATCCAGAGGTAGAAACAGATTGGTACGCTTTCGAAGCTCTGAATATGAACGCCGACCATCCAGCTCGTGACGAGTGGGAAACTTTTTTTATTCACAACCCAGAAAACTCCAAACTCAAAAAACCACAAACCATCGTACTCACTCCTCACACCTCAAACGGCCAAGTCAGAGAAATGCAAAGAGTCAAAACCCCGCCAATCAGAATGCTTAATATTGCCAAATGTTATCGTAGACAATCTGATGTTTCACACAACCCATTCTTTTATCAATTCGAAGGGCTTTTGGTTGGCAAAGATATTTCTATCTCACATCTCAAAGGAACTTTAGACTACTTCGTCAAAAACTTCTTCGGCCCCGAAAGACAAACCAGACTAAGACCTTATCATTTTCAATTTACAGAACCCTCGTTCGAAATCGATATTACTTGTGGAGTGTGTAATGGTCGTGGCTGTAAAGTCTGTAAAGAAGGCTGGTTAGAACTTGGTGGTGCCGGAATGGTACACCCAAATGTCTTAAAAGCCGGCAACATTGACCATAAAAAATATTCTGGTTTTGCTTTTGGATGGGGAGTAGAGCGAACAATGATGATGAAAGACAACCTTAATATTGACGATGTTCGCAAACTATACGAACCTGATTTAAGATTTTTAAGACAATTTTAAGATGAAAATAACTTATAAGTGCTCGCCAAAATTCGCCAAAATTCCGTTAATAACAAATTTTGTCTCAGTTTCGGCTACGTCTTCTTTTTTCAACCATATGATTATTTGTAAAAGTTTAAGGTAGGTTAAAAAAATGAATATTTTAGTACCACACTCTTGGCTTTTGGATTTTATTAAAACCAATGTAACTCCCGACAAACTTGCT
This sequence comes from uncultured Gammaproteobacteria bacterium, assembly GCA_964418515.1. Classification (GTDB taxonomy): domain Bacteria; phylum Patescibacteriota; class Microgenomatia; order CAYQLK01; family CAYQLK01; genus CAYQLK01. The sequence goes on from CAYQLK010000009.1 coordinate 6,640, forward strand.
CAAACCGTTTCATTGTGTGGGCCTTCATTCGAAAGGTTACACAAAAAAGGCAAAGAAACAATCTACGACATCGAGATAACCACGAATCGACCAGATACCGCCTCAGTGATTGGTATTGCCAGAGAGACTGCCACCATCCTGCCAGAGTTCGGAATCAGGGCCAAATTTGTGGACCCTTTTAACACCAAACCATCTTTTTCGGTACAAAAATCATCAACTCTTCCAATCAAAATCAAAGCCTCAAAAGACACAGTCTTGAGGTTTTCAGCAATTGTTATTGATAACGTAGAAATCAAAAAATCTCCGCTCAAAATAGCTAAACGTCTTGAGAATGTTGGCATAAGGCCAATAAACAATCTTGTAGATCTGACAAATTACATCATGACTGAAACAGGTCAACCAATGCACGCTTTCGATTACGATTCTATTGTTGGCCAAACTGCCAGCGTCGAACTAAGTCGCGTTGGAGAAAAAATGACCACTCTCGACGGTAAGGAACACTCACTACCACAAGGTTCAATCATCATTCGTGATACTAAAAGAATAATTGATTTAGCTGGCATCATGGGAGGAGAAAATTCTCAAATTACCTCGCAAACCACCAGAATTTTATTAACCTCAGCCGTTTATAGCCCCAAAAGAATTAGATCAACTTCACTCAAACTTGCTCACCGTACTCAAGCGGCCACACTTTTTGAAAAAGGAATCGACCCCGAACAATCAATCAAGGTGCTCGATAGGTCAGTTAAACTTTTATCAAAACTCTCTCCCAAAAGTCGCATCGCCAGCGATTTAATCGACATTTATCCCACACCAAGCAAAGCCAAAACAGTTAGCCTTAGTCATGAGCTTTTGGAAAAATACCTGGGTATCGAAATCAGCCCAAAGACCGTCGTTAGGATTTTAAACGGCCTTCAAATCAACACCAGCTACCAAAAAACCACCAAAAAATACCTAAGTACAATTCCATCACATAGATTAGCCGATATGGAGATAGAACAAGATTTAATAGAGGAAATCGCACGCATCTATGGCTATCACAAGCTGCCCTCGACACTTCCTCCTCAATTAGAAAAAATCACTCCCAAACAATCTCAATTTGTAATCGAAGAAATAATCAAAAAAATCCTTATAAAGCACGAATTTAATGAAGTGTATAACAGTCCGATTATCTCCAAAGAGCTTCTTGAACAAACAGAAACGCAAGAGAATAAAACAGTCAAAATCACCAACCCCATAAGTGAAAACATGTATATGCGACCCAGTTTACTGCCATCAATGTCACAAACCGTCGAACTTAATCTCAAATACACACCCCGATTCAGCTTATTTGAGCTGGCAAATATTTATATTCCTCAAAAATTATCTCCACTACCTTTAGAAAAAATGCAATTTTGTTTGTTTACAAACACATTTTCAGTCTCAGAATTTAAAGGTCTAATTGAACAAATTCTAACTAGACTTGGTATCAAATTTACTATCTCTTTCGACAACCAAAATAGCGAGTTTGATACTGATCAGTCCGTAAAATACCTATCTAATAAATTAGAACTCGTAACACTTGGAGTGGTTAAAAAATCTCATAACCTTGGTTTTTTTGCCATAATCGATACCGTAAACATCATCAAAATAGCCAAGCCCAAAGTCTCATTTACACCGATTCCAACTTATCCCCCAACTTTTGAAGACATTACACTCGAAACGCCAATCGATACCAAGGTGGGCCAAATAGTTTCAAAAATATTAAAGATAAGTCCAAAAATAACAAACATTAGCTACATTGAAGGTTTTACCAAAAAAACCAAAATCGCTCATACCTTCAAACTTGAACTCAGAGATAACAAAAAAACCATTACCAAAGAAGAGGCGACAGAAATAAAAACAAAAATCACAAATAACTTTAAATAGTTCTAGGGTCTTATTTATTCAATAATCTCTCGACTACACACCCTTGACATATATATAACTATAGGGTATAATTATCACAATGAATAGCTTAATTGCTGTTCATGGTTCTTTCATATTATGTGGAGGTAATAGACGTGAGGCCGCCAAATCCTTCTGGTCTGTAACAAGCCAATAGAAGGTGGCCGAGGACTCCATTTTTATCGTGACCAAATCGCCAATCGTCCAAGGTTAATCCCGCAGAGCAAATACGCGGCACAAAAACCTAGGGCAGTTAAGGAGCACGACCACATATGGATGTCTGATTCTGTCAGGCTGTTTAGCTTCAACCTTGCTGCTTGCCCCCTATAGGACAATCTGCAACAAGAAGTGGATCAGCCCCTTCAAAAAGCCCTCGACCAAAATGAGGGCAAGCGTAGGCGACCGTCAGTCAAGAAACGTCGCCGACTCGGATTCACCTTCCGTGCAGCCCAAAATGTTGTTTTCTTTCGTATTTTAAGGAAACAACCTTAAAGGCAATTCCATAAGCACGGTAAAGGGTTAAGAGAGGAGAGTAGTCATGCAGCGCTGGCCTGAACGCCAGGCCATAAGCCGCGACACGGCATAACGCCTCATCGCTGCCCAGCGTAACAGGGACTTAAAAAAGTCGTAGCCGACGAAGCGACAGAAAACAAATTCGTCAATTTCCGCCGTCAAGGCCGGAGCCCACAAAGCTCCGGCCTTTTTTCTTGCCAAAATACTTTGTTTAATTATTATTAGGAAAAACTAATCAACCCAAGGCTGACCAACCGAAACATTTATCTCTTTGCTGCCAACACCGCCATTTTTGAGATTACACGCCACCCTAATCTTGTGCTTACCTTTTTGACCATCTGTAAATAGATATTCAAACTCTGGACTTAAGCCTTGATTTGTTTTGACCTTATTGTCATCGATATACAACTCACACTTTTCAACATTACTATCGTCTTTAACCGTAACCTTAGCCTTAATTGTCACCTTCAGATCAACCTGGTCTTTGTCTCTTGGCCTGTCCATATCCAAAATCACATCCGTATCAGAAACAGATGATTTGCCATCAGAATTCTCAGTTGGAGGGCGATATCTTTCATCGGTTTGAGTCGCAGCCCAAGCATTAATTCCTTCTTGCCAACGGTTCTTACCGTCAGTCGAAATAGGATCTTCTTCGTTGAAAACAAAATACTCTTTTTCATCATATTCACCTTTGGCAATTTCAAGATCGTTAGCAAGTTTGCCTGTAGATTTACTTACCTTTACTTTCTTAAACTTCAAACAATCTTCCGAAGGCTCTGTACCTTTTACAAAATATTCAGCTCTGGTGGCAAAATCCCGACACGGCTTACCGCCACCAATTGCATCAATTACTTCCGAGGTAACATTTGAAGGTACCTTAAAATCCTCACTTTTCTTGTCTTTTAATGCATAACTCATGATTTTGTTCCAAATAGGTGAAGCTCCAGTAAGCCCTGAAGAAATTTTAGGATTCATCGCACTATTGTCATTATTACCAACCCAAACACCAACCACAACCGATGGCGTATATCCAATCGTCCAGTTATCACGCTTGTCATCCGTTGTACCGGTTTTGACCGAAACAGTCTTTCCAGACACCATTAAACTTGACCCTGTACCAAAAGCCGAGGATCTTGCGGAGTTATCCAACAAGAAATGAGAAATAATAAATGAGGTTTCTTCACTTAAAACTTTTGGGCCTTCTTTGGGTTTATTTTCTTTGAGTGTTTTACCTTTACGGTCTTCAATTTTTAATATCGAAACAGGTTCTTGTCTGCGCCCCCCATTGGCAAATACCCCAAAAGCCGTGGTCATATCAATTAACTTAACTTCACCACCGCCTAAGGTAACTGACAATCCAAATCGTTTCATATTCTCATTCGTCGGCTCCAAAGTGGAAAGCCCCATATTGTACGCTGTCTGCAACATGCTCTTTACTCCAACCATAGCTAGCAACTTAACCGCGGGAATATTGTAAGAGTTAGCTAAAGCGTATCTAAGCTGAGTTGGACCATGGAATTTACTATCGTAGTTCACAGGCTTATATGGTGGCTGTCCGGCTCCACCAGGAAACTCTGTCGGCGTATCCATAATTACCGTACTCGAGGGCACACCTTCCTCAATGGCAGTTGCATAAGTCACAGGTTTAATTGATGATCCAGGCTGCCTTAAAGCTGTCGCAACATTATATTTACCGTCATACTCCTCATCAAAATAATCTTTCGAACCAATCATTGCCAAAATCTCACCATTTTTTGGGTCAGTCACTACCGCAGCACCATTTGTAGCATTAAGGTCGGCAAGTTTGGTTACCTCGTCATATACAATTTTTTGAGCTTCTTCCTGCAAATCCAAATCCAAACTTGTCGTAACTTTTAAGCCCCCAGATTGCACAACTGATTCACCATACTCTTGTTCTAACTGTTCACGAATATAAAAAACAAAATGCGGAGCTTTGAAAGTTTCGTTAGATTTCGCAAAAACCACACTCGGTAGTTCCGATACAATCTGCTCTTCTTGTTCTTTGGTAATGTAATTATCCTCTCGCATCCTTCTTGCTACATCTTTTGATCTATCAATATATGCAGTTGGATTCTGACCAAAAGGCGACAGATATGTCGGCCTCTGTGGAAGTCCAGCCAAAATTACAGCTTCTGTAAGCGTTAGGTCTTTCGAAGTTTTACCAAAATATAACTGCGAAGCAGCTTCAATTCCCGAAGCAGTACCACCATACGGAATCTCATTAAGATAAATCTGCAATATTTCATCTTTGGAATATTTTCCCTCGATTTGGACAGCCAAAATAAATTCCTTAAACTTACGTGTCAAAGTCTGCTCATCAGTTAACAAGGCTTTTTTTACCAACTGCTGGGTAATTGTCGAACCACCCTGCGTGTCTCCAAAAAATACAGTTTTTACAAAACCACGAATAAAACCAACCGGACTAAAACCTCCATGTTTATAAAAATTCTGGTCCTCAATTGCAATCGAAGCTTGTGGAACATAAGGCGGAAGACTTTTTAGCTCAACAAGCGACCTGTTTTCGTTCCCGTAAACGTCATAAAGAAGCTTGCCGTTTCTGTCCAAAATCTTGGTCGACAACTCTTGATCTCTTTCGGTAAGTTTTGTCGGCGATGGCAAACTCCTTGAAACAATTGCAAAAAGTATTCCAATAAAAACAATCATTACAACCAAACCTGCAATTAAAGCAGTAGTTGCAAACGCTACAAGTTTTGCCTTTTTGCTTTTACGCGAAAAAAGTAATCTTTTAGTTGTGCCGGAAAAATAGACTGGTCTTTTATGGCCAGAAGACTGTGGAACCTTTAACATCCTTATTATTCTAACAATCCAGTTCGTCGTAAACAAATCGACAAGAACTAATGTATTTGGAATTAGCCTGAATTTATGTAAAAATAAAAATCATGCAAAGCCTAGACGAAGTCTTAACCCGTGGGGTCGACAAAATATATCCTGATAACGACTCACTCAAAACCGCACTCAATGCTAAAAAACTTCGCATTTACTGCGGCTTCGACCCAACTGGCAACACCCTGCACCTTGGTCACGTTGTCAATCTTCTCAAACTTCGCGCATTTCACCAGCTTGGACACGATGTTTTTGTGGTGATTGGTACATTTACTGCCCGCATCGGCGATCCTGATAAAGCCGAAACCCGCACCAAACTAACAATAGACCAAGTCAAAGAAAATGCCTCCGACTACGTCAGACAAATCAGACTTTTCTTTCCAGAAGTAGATGATGAACACATCAAATACAACTCTGAGTGGTTAGACAAAATGGACTTGTCCGAAATGCTTGAGTATTTAAGTTTTTTCACCCACGCCCAAATCATTGAAAGAGACTTATTTCAAGAAAGACTTAAAAAAGGTTCGTCTCTGGCTATGTCTGAGCTAATGTATCCAATCATGCAAGCAATCGATAGCGACAAACTTAATATTGACCTCGAACTAGGCGGTGCAGACCAAACCTTCAACATGCTAATCGGCAAAGAGCTCATGCGCAAAAAAAACAACAAAGAAAAATTCGTTCTAACTAATCGATTATTAGTTGATGAAAAAGGCGAAAAAGCCGGCAAAACCACAGGCAACATGATTGCAATATCAGATTCTCCAAAAAGTATTTGGGACAAAATTCTGCAACTTCCTAGGGATCTAATTAAACCCTACATGGAGGGTGCAACTGATCTAGACAAAGAGCGAATTAGAGAACTTACTTCAGACCTTACAAACAGCACAAAGATTAACGAGACACTTACTGAACTTGCCAACTATTTTATAGAAAAAATTCACGATCAAAAATCCGTTGATCTTTCATCTGAATCAGTTGCCAAAGTTAAACTTACTCCAAACCAAACCTTATTAGATATTGCTATTAGTTCAAACTTGTTTTCAAGTAACTCCGAAGCCAAAAATAGAATCTCAGAAGGTGTAGTGGTGGGCGACAAAAAAATTACAGACTTTAAGTACCAACTAGGGGATAACGAAAAAGAAATTTATTTTGGTAAAAAGAATAAAGTCATAAGAGAATGAAAAAAATAACCGTTAAACCTCGCAAACTACTTCCACGCAAAAAGCATTTTAAGTTAGTAGCTAAAATCTTAGCTCTAATTGCAGGAGTAATAATTATTCTCTCCTCAATCCTTTTGCCCTTAGCTTACTCCTAGGTTTGCTTCAAAAGCTTATAATTCCAATTAACATATGCAACTCTCTGATTCAGTCGCGACCGTTTCAGGTATCGGCGACAAAAGTGCTGACAAACTAGCAAGACTCAAAATATTTACTGTCCGCGACCTACTTTTTCACCTACCCAAAAGATACAACGACTTCTCCCAAACCATTTCGCTTTACGAGTTTGACGCTCACCTTGATGAAGAAGTTACCACTCGCGCAACTGTTATCAGCAAAGCTTTTCTTAGAGCCAGAACTGGTCGCAACTTAACTGCAGTGACAGTCTTTGACGGTAAAGTCCGCAAAACATTTATGTTCTTCGGTCCTCCATATATAACAGCAGATCTGAAAAAAAATCAGTCCTATTATTTTTACGGCAAACTAACCGCATATCGTAACCAAGTCTCAATTACTAATCCTAGCTTTAGCCCCATTGAAGAACAGGCTTCAAAATTTTCGACAATCTATCCCTTAACCGCAGGCCTTACTAACAAATTCTTTAGTAAAAATATCCAAAAAATTCTTAACTCCGATATTAATTTTTCCAAACTAGACTTCATTAAAAATTATTTAGACGACAAAACTTTAGACCTTTTCCAATCACTAGAAATTATTCACAACCCCGAAGACTTAACTTTAGTAGAAATTGCTAAAAAAAGACTTGCCATTGATGAAGTTGTTTTAGTGCGACTTGCCAACAGTTTAAGACGTAAAAAATGGCAAAAAAAACTACAAACAAACAAATACAAAACCTTTCCAGTCACAAACATTCTCAAAAACCTAGACCTAACCCTAACCAATGATCAACTCCAAACCCTAGAGGATATTGTTGTTGACTTCAAAAAATCAGAACCGGCTAATCGCATCATCCAAGGCGATGTTGGTTCTGGTAAAACTATTGTCGCTGGAGTCGCTGGAGCAGTAACTGCAAACAACAATCTACAAACAATAATTCTTGCCCCAACTGAAATTCTAGCCAATCAACACCTTAGCTCACTACAAAAGTTTTTCCCCAGTCTTGATATCGGCATATTTACAGGCAGCAAAAAAATCTGGGGCAAAGATATTACGATTGGCACACACGCACTCCTTGAAAAAAAAGCCTTAGAACACTTTAAGAAAAATAAGGTTGGGCTTGTTATCGTCGACGAACAGCACCGTTTTGGCGTTAATCAAAGGTCCAAAATATTCGGTCTAGGTGCGCGCAAAAATGTTTATCCACATTTTCTATCATTAACAGCAACCCCAATCCCCAGAACGATTGCCCTTACTATTTATGGAGATGTCGACCTTAGTCAAATTAAATCTTTTCCCAAAGGCCATCGCAAGGTTTCAAGCCATATTCTGACCTCAAGTCAAAAACCAAAAGCTTACAAATTCATTCAAGGTGAGTTGAAAAAAGGCAACAGTGCACTGTTTATTGCTCCAATAATTGAAGAATCTGAAACAACTATGGGCGAAATAGAATCCGTCAAAAAACTATTTTTAGAAGTAGACAAATACTTCCATTCCCAAAAAGTCTTTTTACTTCACGGCAGGCTTAAATCAAGCGAAAAAGATCAAATTCTTTCAGATTTTGCAAATAATCCGGGCTCGATTCTGGTGTCAACTCCTGTTGTTGAGGTCGGTATCGACATTCCCGACCTTTCAATTCTAGTCATTAGCTCTTCCGAGCGATTCGGACTATCTCAACTTCATCAACTTCGAGGCCGTATTGGCAGAAGGGGACAAGAGGCCTACTGTTTCTTGTTTCACTCAAAGGACAAAACCGACTCACAACGGCTTAAGCACTTCGTCAGTGAACACGACGGTGGTAAGCTCGCACTACTTGATCTTAAAACTAGAGGAGCTGGTGAAACATATGGTTACCTGCAACATGGTAAAGGTAACTTCAAAATCGCCGATCTCTCGTCAATTGAGGAAATAAAAAAGGCCTCTAATATCGCAGACAAAATTCTACTTACCGATCCCGAACTTACCAATCCCTATATCAAAGAGTATCTACAATCGTTTGCGACACCAGATCCAATTGATTAACAACTTATATCCTCTAGTATTGAATATTTATCTTAATTAGTCTAAAATTCCTCACAGAAATTCGCACTTTACAGAGGTACCGTTAAATTGGCTAAGTCAAAAAAAGACAAAAGGTCCAAAAAGGCCAAAAAGTCGTCGACCACTATCACCGAACCAAAACCTGAAAGTCGACGAACAGCTCCCCCCAGAGGTCCAGGTCTCGACCTTTCAAGGCTCACCAATTCCACTCCTGATGTCCGCGACCTTGATAGGGAGTTGGCATACTGTCTGGAAACTCCCAATCGCCGCGACGCCGAATGTGTCCGCCTAATTGTCGGCCACGTAGTAGCCGACAAGCTTCAGCAGCTCGAAAAAAACAGCCGTCTAGGAGAAACCAACAAAGCGCTTCTTACTGACGCCATCATCACTTTGAGCAAGCTCACTGCTTGACGACCATATAAACCCCCGCAAGCCGTTAAAACTTGTGGGGGATTTTTTTATGTTGACTTAAAAATTACCTCTGTATATAATTCGCAGGCTTAAATAACAAATTAAATAAATGGCACCAGTACCAAAAAAGCATCTATCTAAAGTCCGACAAGGCAAAAGACGAGCAACCTTAAGTGTTGCAGGAGTCCGAACTGTTTCGTGCAAAAACTGTAATTCACCCAAACTTCCGCACAGAATTTGCCCTAGCTGCAATACTTACAAAACCCGCAGTTACTAAAATTAACTAACGAGTTACTACTTATTTAGGTATAATCTTAAATAAAGTTAGTATTTATGAAATCCAAAACTGACCCACGCCACAAACATCGCATTAAGCTTGTCAGAATGCTTTTTGCTTATGAATTTGATCACGACCAAGCAGACTTTTCCGAAATCCTACCAATCACCAGTTCAATTACTGAAATAGACCTAGAAATTGCCAAAAATGCCCCCGCATGGCCAATTGAACAAATTTCAAAAATCGACTTAGCAGTTTTGAGGCTTGCAGTTTATGAACTACTTATCGACAAAAGCCAACCTCAAAAAGTTGTGATTGATGAAGCAATCGAGCTAGGCAAAGAATTTGGCAACGAACATACCAGCTCGTTTATTAATGGCGTTTTAGGCTCCGTTGTTAAAGAAATAACCCCAGTAGAAGCCTCAACCAAAGCAGAAACAGAACCCAAAGCAGAATAAAGGGTTGTTTTTTGATATTTTTTTCTTGTAAGATACCAAATAGACATATGGAAACTATTACACAAGTCATCAAAACCGTTGCAGAAACCACAGGCAATCTTGTAGAAGATGTTACTGAATCTTCCGACCTAAGAATTGACCTCAACCTCTCAGAGCTAGAAATTAGAGATACGATTGCGGCTCTTGAAGAAGAATTTGATATTGACCTGTCTCATACTGATATTGAATTGGTTAATACTGTCCACGACCTAGCAACCGAAGTCGAAGACAAACTATAAAATATTTTTAATTGTGACCAAAAAATCCAATACAGAGCTACTTTTTGATAACTTCCCAATTGCGCTAGCAGAAAAGGCACTAAATGTTAAATTCAAAAACCCTAAGCTTCTTGCCAACGCTTTTGTCCATAGATCATACCTAAACGAAGTATCTGCTCCTGATACTGTTTTTACACACGACAATGAAAGACTAGAGTTCCTTGGTGACAGTGTTTTATCGTTAATTGTTTCCGAGCATCTTTATCTCACTTATCCTGACCAAAAGGAGGGAATACTCACTCACTACCGTTCAGTGCTTGTTAGAACAGAAAGCCTTGCCGATATGACAACCCAGCTTGATTTGGCTAAATTTTTGTTTTTATCTAAAGGTGAGCATGAAAGAGGTGGAGTAAAAACCAAATCAATTCTTGCTAACACTTATGAGGCAGTCCTAGGTGCAATTTTCCTTGATCTTGGCATGCTTGTTGCCAAAAAATTCGTCTTCCGCACATTACTCAAAGGTCCATCAAGTGACCTCGAAAGCTCACTCCTTGATCCCAAAAGCAGGTTACAAGAAATTGTTCAAAAACGTTTCAAAAGTTCACCTTTCTATAAAACTGTGTCTGAAAGCGGACCTGATCACGCCAAAACTTTTACTATCGAAGTTATGATTAATCGCGTTGTTTCTGGAACAGGTGTTGGCAACAGCAAACAAGAAGCTCAGCAAGATGCCGCCAAAGCCGCCCTAAACAAACTAACTGAAAAATAACTCAAAAACCATTATCCAGCTTGACACGGCTTCATTAGCCAGTATAATCTGCTTGAACATAAATCAATACTTACAAAAATCGTATGGTAAAAATCAGACTAACTAGAACAGGCAAAAGGGGAAGCCCGAGCTACCGCGTCGTAGCAATCGATTCTCGAGGACCTAGAGATGGTAAATACATCGAAAACCTCGGAACTTACGACCCAAAAACCAAGCCTGCTTCAATTGAGCTCAAAAAGGACCTAATCGAAGCTTGGGTCAAAAAAGGCGCTCAACTTTCACCAACTGTCAGATCATTAATGGCCAAATAATGAAAGATTTCGTTCTTTTTATTCTTGAATCAATTGTCGATCACCCTGAATCAGTAGAAGTTGCAGAAGAAACTACAGAAGGTGAGACTAAACTCACAATTACAGTTCACCAAGAAGATGTTGGCCAAGTAATCGGCAAGAATGGCCGCATTATTCGCTCTATTCGCTCATTGGTAGGCATTTTAGCTACTCAGCAGGGTACATACTGCAGAGTTGAAGTTGCTGCCTGATTTTCCCCCTCAAATTAGCTTACAATCAAAATATCTATGACAATCAATGTTTTAACCTTATTTCCTGAAATTTTTAATACCTATATACAAACCTCAATAATTGGCAAAGCTGTCAAAAATAACTTAGTCGAAATAAATATTTATAATCTCCGAGATTTTGGGTTAGGTGAAAGAAAAAGCGTTGACGGCAAACCTTACGGCGGCGGTGGCGGTATGGTCTTACGAGTTGACGTGATAGACAAGGCTATTAAAAAAATTCGCTTAACGGACCCTAAAACCGAAATAATCCTACTTTGTCCAAAAGGCATTACTTATTCTCAAAAAACCGCAACCGAACTATCCCAAAAACCTTCAATTACACTTATCTGCGGTCACTATCAAGGTTTTGACCACAGAATTTATGAACTAGTTGATCAGGTAATCTCAATTGGCGACTATATAACAACTGGCGGCGAAACTGCAGCTCTTTCGATATTAGACTCAGTTACCAGACTACAACCCGATGTACTTAACCCAGAATCACTAACCGGCGAAACTTTTCAAGATAACCTAACCGAAACTCCACTCTATACTGAACCATCTGATTTTGGTGGTCAAAAAGTTCCAGAAATTCTTCTCAGTGGACACCATAGGGTAATAGGAGAATATCGCCAAAAAAACCGTAAAAAAATCCCCGTCAGGTAAAACCTAAAACGAGGAATGGGCTGAATTAACGACTGTAAAAGTGAACCTGTCGGTCGGCCACGATCTTGCGAAGGGAAACTAGCAACTCTTCTGGCAATTCACTAGCTCGCTCTGTTAGCACCACCCTCAGAAAGCCGACTTCGTGGTGCGTAAACTCAGCATCCGACGAGTCGAATTCGCCGAACATGGCGACGAATACTTCAACCGTTTCAATCAGTTCTTCGCAGTCCAAAGTGCAACTCCGTAACTTAATATACCCTAATTATATCACAAATTAGGCATAAAATCAAACACTATAGGATATAGTATTTGAGAACGAAGACCTTTCCTTTATAGATTGGAAGAGAATAATTAGAACGGATTTTCTACCGAACCAGTCGATTTAAGATCTGGCAGAGTAGAAACCACTCGATAACCTTTTATCTTGGCAATTGCATCAATCTGTTCTTTGGTCAATTTAGTAATCTGCAATTTTGGATCAGGCAAAGTTGTAGGCAAAGTCTTGTAATAAGCCACTCCAGAAACTAATACTCTGACAATCCCCAAAGAAGCATCTCCCTCAGTTGAAATATTTATCTGATTAAGGTCAATTAGTCTGAGAGTCAATGGGAATGCAGCCAAAAACTGTTCGACTTGAGCGTACGGCCCAGTCATAGTTGCTTGGAAATCAAATGTTTCAACCCCTTCGACCACTTTCGAACCAATCGGTGCAACAATTTCATCTGCTGTAACTTCTGCTGCGGTTTGTTCTGAAACAGGAACAATTACTGCAGATCCTGAAGATTCTTTTTGAACATATCTAAGCTTACCTGGTGCAACCTGAATTGTCTGCATAATTAGCCCATTCTCAGCAGCAAGCCTCTGCATCCCTGACACCAAACCAATCGCGTCTTTTGAAGAAGGAACAGCGGAATTAAGTAAAGAAATATCGCTTTGTAATTGTGAAGCATTTTCAGACACCAAAACTTTGTTTTTATCTTCCAAATTTTTCAGGTCAGTATTTGCTTGTGAAATACTCTTAAACAAATTAACTGTTTCATTTAACTTTGGAATGCCTATTGTAAATAAAACAACCAGCATCACCAAAAGCGCCATGGCCGGAATCAATAAACCTTTAGCCTTTTTAGCTTCGGTTTTTATTACCGGACTATTATTTAAACTATTTCCAAATTCCATATTATTTATCAACGACTTTTACGATTGCGCTAACTGTGAAATCAAAACTCCCATCTTCACGACCCTGAATTGAACTTAGGTTCACATCGCTAAACATTTTTCCGCCTTTTGTGGGATCAAGAAGTAGTGTAGTAAAGGTCGAAAGATCTTGGGCGGATAAAGCTTTACCATTAATTGTGATTGAATTACCCTCCTTAAAACTAAAATCAGTAAATCTGACACCGTCAGGCAAAATACTTTTTAAAGTTCTAAATATTCCTACATAATCAATTCTTTGAGCTAAAACATTTCTAACTCCAACTGCTTTTTCGTTCCTGACTAGTAATTTTGACTCGGTGGCTTGTTTAGAAACAATCTGCTCTTCAAGAGTCTTTGATTTAGATGCCAAAGTGTCTAATTGGCCATTAACATAAAAACTTGCAGCAAAAATAACAGCAATAAATATTGCCAAAACAACCAATAATCCTATGACTATTTTTTGTAACGGGGAAGCTTTTTTTGATTGTGCCGCCTGAATATCTTGGGGCAGCAAGTTAATATCGGACATTGTTAATTAATTATTAATATCTCTATCATATACAACTTCAGCTTCGAAGAGCAAGGCCCGCTGGTGTAACAAAAATACTTCTGATTTTTGCTAAGTCTGAAGGAATATTAGCAGCGTCAACTTGTACAAATGGATCAGTAATCTCGGCCTCCAAGCTAAGTCTTTCTGTTAAATATTGTGTAAGTCCGGGCAAAGAGGCTCCAGGTCCAAACAAGCTAATTCTCCTGACTGGAAACATTGGCTCGGTTGCTGTTGCGAGTGCTACCGTTCGACCAATCTCAGAAACAATTAGTTCAAATACTGGTGCAATCGTTGCTGCGATTTTGCCTTCCATTTGATCTTTTAGTAGTCCATAAGCGTCACGATATTCGACCGCCTGAGCTTCATTTAAACCAAGTTCAGCTACTAAGGCTCTAGTCAAAGCTCTTGCCCCAGTTGTAATTGATCTCGAGTAAGTAGTTTTTCCTTCACGAAAAACAAAAAAATCAGCTCCGTCTTCTTTTAACGAAACACCCAAAGTAACAGGGGAGCCAGGAGGAGCAGCAATTCTTGCTGAAGCAGTACCTTCACTCTCCATCGAAGCGATTTTTAATCCAGCATGTGTGCAAACATCAAAAAAATGATTCACAATTTTAAGTGGAGCTGCCACCAAAAAAACTTTCATTTTTTCCGCAGGATTTTCAGGACGGTAAACAACTTCCCAAGTAATTGAGACATCTTTTATTGGAAAAGGTAAATACTGTTCAGCTTCCCACTTAATAGCCGACGACAACTCTCTTTCGGTCAGATTAGGCATCTCGATAATTCGACTAAAAACCTGAGACTCAGGTAATGACAAATACACATTGTCTTTTTGTACTTTCGATGCAGAGAATAGTTTTTTAATACTTTCAACCAGTGGAGCAGTATGCTCTGGAGCTTCGGACAGTGGATTAATTCCTGACGGCAAGTCAACTTTACCCCAACCTGATAATTTTTGAGGCCTGTCCATGGTTAAAGCAATTACCTTAACTGCAGTGTTTGAAATATCGAGACCAACGCAAATATTATTAGCCATTAACTTAACTATACTTGTTATGAAAAAATCTTTCCTGCCAGTAAAAACTTACTGTTTAATAATACCGTTTGCGCCAAATAGCACATAGTCAAATATTGCTGGCAACGCTGGCTTACTTTTTACCACTTGAACGGCCCTAGTAAGATTACTTTGACCACCCTCTTCTCCAATTGGTACCTTTGCCTTTGATACAGTTATATCAACTTGCTGAGGAATAACAGCTGGACTTGCATTAATTGAAGAAGTGCCACTTTCCACATAAATTGTAGCGGTGTTATAAATAGCTCTAATTCTTACAATTTTTGTATTAGCGTTGAGGAATATTTCAGTTTTAGCTTGGAATGACTTACCACCAGGGGAAGTAAATCCCGATGTTGGCGCAGTACCCGTCAAAAACCCATTCGCACGAGTTGACCCTGGCGGATTCATCGCAGCTTTTCCGCGAACCGAGCCAACATTGGGAGGTATAATCACATTTCCTGACCCGTCAACATCCACAAGTGTATATTCAATAGACGGAACATTAGTTCTCTCATCAGACCCTGTTGCGTTATTGCCCCAATACAAAACAATACTTGTTGCTGTCCTGTTTTGAGGGGCTTGGGTATCAACTTTAATTTCCTGTACACCACCACTAGCCAAAACACTCTCCACATACGCCAAACTTTGACTTGTCACATCAACTGCAACCGAACTGCCTCCCACATCAACTGTAAAATTATCAGCAAAATTAGCATTACCACTTCCTAAGGCTTTTTCAATACCTGCCTCTGCCGCACTAAAAGCGCGTTGAGAAAATTCTGACTGAGTAGAAACCCTTAAGTTAGTTAGCGACCTAGTTGCAACAGACAAACCAATTGCCAAAGCTACGACCATTATCAAAAGTACCACGATTAAAATTTGTCCTTGGGAATTAAGTTTTTTGGGCATGTTTCTTAGGTATATTTTCAGCATAGTAGTTAACACTATTTAATGTCAAATTTAGAACTCATATGTTCTAGAAACAACCGATGATTCGATTTTTATACTAGCTTGATATTCGGGCCTTGTCGGGGCTCCAACCGGCTGGCTAACATTAAATGTGTATTGCAAAGCTGGAGGTTCTTTACCGCTTGCCCCGTTAACAACTTGAAAATCGCATCCTGTTATATTTACACCTTTGGTATTATCCGCTGGATCATAAAAGGTTAAGCCAGTAGCAAGACCTGCATTCGTAATTTCCAGCCTACCATTCGTCGCAACCGTTCCATTGATACAAGTAAGCGTAGAACTAACCCCATCACCATCGATTACGGTTACTTGTGTCGAGGAAACCTGAGCCAATCCACGCGCAGCCTGAATCTTCCTCGTTATTTGCTCCGAAGCATTCCTGCCAGCCTCCTTAACATTTATCTGAGCCTGAGTTTTATTACTCGTAGAAATCGTTGAAATAAAAACCGAAGTTCCAGCTGTTAATACCACACCTAGAATAGCCATAACCACCAAAACCTCAACAATTGTAAATCCTTTTTTGTTTATTTTTTTCATAAACTAAAAACTAAAATCTCCAGTCTCACAACTTGTCTCATCGGCTGCTACGTAGGTCAATCCACCTTGAGTCCAATCAGTCAAAATCGTCTTCTTCTTAGAATATCTTGCGCCAGTGCTGTCGTTAAATCGAACTGACGAAAACACACAAACCGCATATGGTCCTTGGTTAGTATCAAGCTCTTGAATTCTGGTTAAAGGATAGAACTCTACATTTTCAATCACTACCGGCACCGAAGCCGAAGCACAAGAAACAGCTACAGTTAAATTAAAATCAGCCGGAGACCCAGAGTATCCGTAGCAAGCTGATGACCCATTAGCCAAGGCAAAGAAACCAGCCCAATCATCAGCTGTAATCCTTCTATCTCTTTCAGCTCTAACCTCTTCAACCATTTTTTGACTCAGCTCAGCCGCTATTGATTGGTTTTGCGAAAACTTAGAATCTTTAACAGAAATCAGTGACGCAGAAATAAGCGAAACAGAAATCAAAACCACAATCGCTGACGCAATCAGAACCTCAATTAATGTTTGGCCACTATTTAATTTGCTATTTGTTTTATTTCGTAACATAAACCTCCCCCGATCTAGTTATTATGACTCTTTGAGTATTATCAGTTGGGTCAGAAATACTGTTATTAGTTAATGTTATCTCAACTTGTTGAGTAGCTATAACCGGAATTGACGCAAAATTTATCGGATAATAACTAATTCTTCCGTTAACTGGTGCGAAAAGTCCGAAAATCTGACTTGGTTGAGCCACACCATCAATTCTTACACTACTTATCACAACTCTAGAGTTTTTGGTCGATTTTAGCTCGGTATTAAAGGGCGTAACCGTGTTAGTTACACTACGACAAGCTCCAGCAATACTATAAGTATTTTGTGCTGCCCCTGATTGAATTGCAAAATACCATCCCAATAATGTATCTGTCGCATCACACGTAGTTCCTTTCGACCCCGATAAAGACCTACTTTGAGCCAAACGAATATTAGCCTTCATTTCCTCAGCTGATAACTTAAGATCTTGGTCTTGTTGAAAATTACTAAAGGAAGGAATAACCAGTGCAGCCAAAAACCCCATAATTACCACAACCACCAAAAGCTCAATTATTGAATATCCTTTTTTGTATTTGGGCAGGTATCTTTGCATTACTTACTTAATATTAAGTTTACCCTTAGTGTTTGTGCAAATCATTTCTTTATATTTAAAGATTCGAGACGTACCACTTCAAAATAACTTCTCCCCAAAACCAAGCTGTTACAAATCCAAAAACTAAAAACGGACCAAATGGTACAGCTTGCTTCATACCTTTTTTATTCTTAATCATCAGTCCAACTCCAAACACTGCTCCGTAAATAAACGAAAGCATAAGACCCAAAATAACTACAGGCAATCCCAAACCGTACCCCATCCAGACCGCCAAACCCACATCTCCAAGTCCAATACCTTTAAACTTTGTAATTACCCAAAGCAATAAAAAGAAACCAACTGCCACAATCACACCCCACAAACGAAAAGGGGAGAGATCAAAATTATTAATAATAAGTAAAACAACCAGAGCAACCGCATTTAACTCGTGGGGCAAAATATAATAAAAAATATCGATTACTGTTAAAAAACTCAAAACCAAAAGAAGTAAAACATTCAGAATTATCAGCTGATTATTCCAAAGAGCTGGATGAGACCATAATCCATAAGCAAAAAACACCCACAAAACACCAACAGTTATTTCAGAAATCGGATATGAAAAAGATATTTTTTTCTTGCAATACCTGCACTTACCTCCTACTGATAAATAACTAAATAAAGGTATCAAATCTTTGTAACTCAAAACATGTTTACAGCTTGGACAAAATGATCTTTTTTTTAATAAATATTTTTTGTCTGTCTCGAGACGAAAAGAGAGTGAACCGAAAAAACTTGCCATCACCAGTCCAAAAACAAACGCAAAAAGTAAGAAAATAACTATTTCCATAAGTATCTAAAAATTATAATCGTAATATGCTAACTAGTGAGAAAGTAAATAAATTTTACAAGCTTGGACGCGGCCAAACTGGACCAGCAGAAGTACACCACCAATAAGTTAACTGAAGTAGTGAATCATAAACATAATAGACTTCAGCATTATCCCCAAATACGTATGTTCCTGAATCACAAGTCGGGGAGTTCATGGTATCTAATTGACCCTTTGCTCCCTCAATCTTGGTCGCATTTAGTAGAGCATACAATCTAAATCTCGACCCGTTATTATCCGAGTCATAAACAATATTTTGATTTTTGACATTTTTGACAATTTTTGAAGCTACAAGAAGCTCATCCCACCCTCGATTTTCCGCAATTCCGCTTGGACAGATTCCAGCAGTCCCTGCACAACCCTCATTAGGAGCAGATAATGTTCCTGGGTTTGCTGGTGCAGTCGTAACTCCGACGACATATCTACCGTTATTCTCAGCCCCATAAGCCTCCATTGCCCCAGCAATTTGATTAATTTCAGCTTTAATACTATTGTCTTTTGCTCTGGCAACTTGAGAAGCGGGGTCAATTAAAGTAAAGGCGATACCCGAAAGCACACCAAGCAGAGTAATCGTTACCAGTAATTCTATTAGAGTAAATCCTCTGTCTCTCATATTTTTCCCCGAGCCTTAATGGCTCATTAGTCAAACCGTTTGCAACCGATTTGTATTGAGCCAATAAGAATGTTCGGGCAGTTTTCTACACATGCTTATAGCGGAGTAGGAGCAGTTCCTGACGCGTGGCAGTGCCAATATGGCTTACCTGCAGTCGTGTCATAAACATAATACACAGCGGCTGATCCACCTGGATAAGCTGCGTTACAAGTTGTTGTTGCTCCACCAGCGGTTTGATCATTAGAACCCTCCTCCCAGGCCAACTGGGTGGCGGCTAAGGCGCGATAAACTCTAAATGTCAATCCTGTAGCTGTTGAGTCATAAACTACAGCCTGATCGCGCACGTTTTTGATCTCACCTGATGTAACCAAAGT
Source organism: uncultured Gammaproteobacteria bacterium (assembly GCA_964418515.1). GTDB lineage: Bacteria > Patescibacteriota > Microgenomatia > CAYQLK01 > CAYQLK01 > CAYQLK01. Next base: position 26,027 of record CAYQLK010000009.1, read on the forward strand.
AGAGTCCCAAGTTCCGGCACTTGCCGCACCTTCAACCCCACCAGACAAGGATCCAGTTGCACCAATAATATATACGGCGTTATGGGAAACACCATATGCCTCTAATGCACCAGCAATCTGTGAAATATCAGATTTCTTTCCAGCATCACTTGCACGCTGAATCTGCTTAGCTGGGTCGATTGCAATCAAAACGACACCGGCTAGTACTCCAATAATCGCGATTGTGACCAAAAGCTCGATAAGAGTAAAACCTCTTTTAATTTGTTTTTTAATTAGTTTGTTAATAATATTTCACCCCCCTTCAAGAATGTTTTAAAATTTGCTTGTAAGATTGTAGATTGGCAGAATAATCGAAATAACAAGCAGCCCCACACCTAAACCAAGGATTACTAAAATAAATGGCTCCAAAGCAGTTGTTACATTTTTGACTAACTGGTCAGCTTCATTCTCAAAATAATTAGCTAGTCTATTCAAAACATCGTCCAACTTACCCGTTTCTTCTCCAACTTTGACCATCTGCGACACAATCGGAGGAAAAATTTCCGACTCCTCAATCTGATCATAAAGTTGAGCTCCTTTTTCTATTTTATCTATAGAAAGCAGTAGTGATTTCTCATAATTAACGTTATTTACAATACCTGTGCTAACTCTAAGTGATTCAATAATCGGCACACCTGCTTCTAATAATAACCCTAAGGTTCTTGTGAATTCGACCAAAATAATACCTCTATTAATTCGGCCAAAAACCGGAATTTTTAGCTTCAAATCATCAAAAACAGCTCTTCCAGCCTCGGTGTTGCCCCAGTACCTGTAGAACATAATGAGTCCTATAATTCCACCGATAATTAAGTACCAAAAATTTACAAAAAAGTCAGAAATTCCAATCAAAATCAAAGTTGGTAAAGGAAGGGAAGCGTCAATATCTTTATATAAGTCGGCTAATTTTGGAATAACAAAGATCATCATCACAAACATTACAACGAACATCAAAACCAAAAGAATCACTGGATATAACAAAGCGCCTTTTACTTTACTATGAAAACTTCTGGATTTTTCCAGAGAATCAGCAAGTCTTAAGAAAATTTTGTCTATCACACCGCCAGCCTCACCAGCTTTGACCAAATTAATATAAACTCTTCCAAAAACATCAGGATGTTTTGCCATAGCGCCACCAAGACTGGTTCCACCCTCAACATCTTTACCAACCTGATCTAGAACTTCTGCAAAATGCGCATTTTTCGTCTGTTTTTTGAGGATATTCATACTTTCTGCAAAAGGTAATCCTGCATTAACCATACTGGACAATTGTCGAGTAAAAATCGCCACATCACCCTCACTTACTTTACCAAACAAGCTACCAAACGAAAGATTATTAAACATACCCTTTTTATTTTCCGTAATCGTTATTGGGGTTAAGTTGTTTTGTCTAATAACGTTTAACGCCTGATCAACATTACTAGCCTCAACTGAGCCTTTGACGGTATCACCGTTTACTGCTTTAGCTGTGTATAAAAAGTTTGCCATTTATATTTTTAGACTCCTCTAACTAATCTCATTAATTGATCTGGTCTTGTAGAGTAGGAGAGTCCAACTTCTTCAGAAATTCGCCCAGACTTAATTAAGGTTGCAAGCGAAGCGTCCAGAGTTACCATTCCTTGTTCACTTGAGGTCTGCAAAGCTGAATCAATCTGATGAGTCTTTCCCTCACGAATTAAGTTTCTAATAGCTGGCGTACCTATCAAAATCTCAACCGCTGGAACTCTTCCTCCACCCAAGGCTGGCATCAATCTTTGAGACACGATTCCAGCCAGAGTATTACTTAGCTGAATTCTGACCTGCTCCTGTTGATTTTCAGGGAAAACATCGACAATTCGGTCAATTGTCTGCGAAGCAGAGTTTGTGTGCAATGTCGCAAAAACCAAATGACCTGTTTCCGCAATCGTTAACGCCGCTGCAATCGTTTCATAATCCCGCATTTCTCCGACCAAAACTACATTCGGATCTTCCCTTAAAGCCGATCTTAGTGCAATATCCCAAGAGTGAGTATCAAGATGTAATTCTCTCTGTGAAACCAAAGCTCTGCCCCTTGGATAGACATATTCAATTGGATCCTCAATCGTCAAAATATGCATCGGATTTTCGAGATTAATTTCATTAATAATCGAAGCTAGTGTTGTAGATTTTCCGTGACCTGTTGGTCCAGTTACTAGAACAAAGCCTTGTCTCATTTTGGCAAAATTATGCAAACTCTTTGGTAGCTGCAAATCCTCAATAGTCTTAATATTTGAAGGAATCAACCTCAAAGAGGCTGACAGATAACCCTTTTGGTAATACGCATTAACTCTAAATCTAGCCACATCGCCAAGTCCAAAAGAAAAATCCAGCTCCTTGTTAACCAAAATCAGCTCTTTTTGTTCAGAAGTTAGCAAGTCAAAAATAAGAGTTTGAGCAGCTTCTAATGACAAAATTTCTTCACCAGGAATAGCAGTCAAATCACCATCAACACGATACATTGGCGGCTGACCGACTACCAAATGCAAATCGCTTGCATCTTTTTTTATTACCGTCTCTAAAAGTTGTTGAATCGTCACCTAATTTTTCCTTTCTTTAATTTAACTTATATATTGCGTTTGCATACTATTCTTGGGCAACCCTCAAAACTTCTTCTATCGTGGTTATACCTTCAACCACTTTTAAATATCCATCTTGTTTCATTGTTACCATACCGTCTTCGACCGCTTGTCTTTCCAAAGCCTCACTTGTTTCGCGTTCCAAAATTAATCTTCCTATCTTTTCATTTAAAATCAAAACTTCATAAATTCCAATCCTTCCGAGGTAACCAGTCCCGTTACACTCCTCACAACCCTTACCCCGATAAAGAGACATCTGTCCTTGTGCAACTTGTGCATCAAGTAGTCTACCCAGAACACTTTTAATATCAGTAATTATTTCTGGAACTGGCACATATTTTTCTCTACAGGTCACACAAATCTTCCTTACAACTCTTTGTCCAACTACGGCCGTAATCGAGCTGGCAATCAGATAAGGTTCAATCTTCATATCAAGTAGTCTCGGCAAGGCTCCAGAAGCATTATTCGTGTGAACCGTTGAAAAAACCATATGCCCTGTTAATGCAGCCTGTACAGCCAAATCAGCCGTTTCTTCATCACGAATTTCTCCAACCATAATGATATTAGGGTCCTGTCTCAAAAAAGATCTTAGTCCTGAAGCAAAAGTCAACCCTGCAAGAGTGTTAATCTGAACCTGATTCACACCAGCAATCTGATACTCAACAGGATCTTCGAGTGTCAAAATATTTACTTTCGCAGTATTAAGTCTTGCCAAGGCAGAGTATAGTGTCGTCGTTTTACCAGAACCAGTTGGACCAGTAATCAACATAACTCCATGGGGTCGTGTCAGCTGCATTTCTACATTTTTTAACGCCGTTCCTCGCAATCCTAGCTCCGAAAGAGTAGGAATTCCGCCGGATTTTTTAAGTAGCCTCATTACAACCTTTTCTCCCCAAGTCGTCGGCAAACTTGATACACGCAAATCAACCGCTTCTTGCCCGCTTTCAAAATCAAATCTTCCATCCTGTGGAAGACGTTTTTCATCAATTTTAAGTTTGGCCAAAATCTTAATACGCGCCACAATTGCCTCGTGAACCTTCTTTGGCAAAATTAGTTTCTCGTGTAAAATTCCATCGATTCTATATCTAATTCTAACTTTGTCCTCCATCGGCTCAATGTGCACATCAGAAGCTTTGATTTTTATCCCATATTCCAGTAGCTGTGAAACAACCTTAGCTATTGGCGCGTTATAGAGAGTTTCGGCTTTGACCTTAGTTACCCCCGATTCTGTAGCAAGGACACTAGTATTAGCTTCCTTTAATACCTCACCAATATCACCAGTCAAGCTTTGAGAATAAGTCAACTCAATCGCGTCTTTTATTTCATTATGTCCCGACAAGAAGACCTTGATTCCCATGTTGGTCTTTTGTTCCAAAAACTTCACAACCTGAAGATTAAGTGGGTCATCAAGAGCGACCCATAAGTCATTTAAGTGTCTTTCAAAGGGAATAATACCGTACTGTTTGGCAACCTGTTCGGGGATTAGTGTTAAAACATCTGGAGATATAGTCTTGCCGGCAATCTGCACATATGGCACACCAAAAAGAATCGATTTAGCCTCGGCAATCTGCTGATCAGTAACCAAGTTCTTTTCAATTAATAAATCTTCAACTTTTTTACCGGTGGATACTACTTCAAGCTTTACTTGATCGTAATCTTTCTTCTTCAAAACATTCTGATCTAACAGAACATCTTCAATTGTCGTGAGCGTCTTAGCTGGAGCTGATTGCGTCACTCCAACTACATTTGGGGCAGGTGCAGGCATATGTTTTGTTGGTTAGTTTTACTTTTTTTTTCGAAGCTACTTTTATATTGGCCTTATTTTGGCAACTTCTAAGTAAACCTTTAACCTCTTAACATATAATATCCTTCATAGCTGACTTGCGTGTCAACACCAACTAGCTTGTAAAGGCACTAAAAAATATTTATTAATGGAAAAACAAAAACATATTCACTATCAACCATATCTACTAATCGGACAAAAAGAGGATAGTCAAATAACTCAAATTCTTACGTCTCTAAAAATTGATCTCGACATGGATAGTCCAGATTTTATTAGAATTATTCCCAAAGATGAATTTTCCATAGAGGACTCAAGATTAATTATTAAAAAATCCTCACTTAGTCCATTATTTTCCAAAAACAAAGTAATTTTAGTAGAAAATTTTTCCAACCCATCGCTTCAAGGACAGAATAGTTTACTGAAAATTTTAGAAGAGCCTCCGCTTTCGACGCTGATAATTCTCCTTTCAGAAACAAAAAACAATATTCTTCCAACCATCCTTTCTCGTGTAATTACAGTTGACTACCATACTAAGCCTTCTTCAAAAACTGATGCAATATCAATAGAAGCCTTTATCAGTCAAATAACTTCAGCCGAACTAAGTTTGGGTCAAAAACTTATGCTACTCGACAAATCTAAAGAAGCAGATCTTAAAGTTTTAATAAAAGATCTACAAATTACACTTAATAAGCCCAACCTTAATAAAAGCGAACTTTTTTTAGCCAAATCACTTCTGGATATTAACAGCCTTACTAAGGTCAACGTAAAAAGTCGACTAATTCTCGACAATATTATTATTGCCCTTGATCAAGTAATAAAGTCCACCAAAACTGATTGAAATATATCCCATAGTATGGTAATATTTAGCTTCAGTACATTAAATACTCAAGTGAGGTAGATTTTGAGTGTCCAAAGTCCAACAGAAGTCGCAGAG
>CAYQLK010000010.1:0-2153 GCA_964418515.1 uncultured Gammaproteobacteria bacterium
CGCATCGTGTGTTAAATATTCACACGAAACTGCCTCATTTACTGGGGAGGAAGGAGCGGATGATGTCAAATCAGCACGGCTCTTACATCCAGGGCTACACACATCCTACAATGGCGAATAACAACGAGCTGCAACCGGGTAACCGGAAGCCAATCTCTGAAATTTCGCCTCAGTTCAGATTGAGGGCTGCAATTTGCCCTCATGAAGTCGAAATCGCTAGTAATCGCGGATCAGCAGGCCGCGGTGAATACGTTCTCGGTCCTTGTACACACTGCCCGTCAAGCCAACAAAGTTGGGGGCGCCCGAAGTCCATCGTATGATGGCCGAAGGTGAATCCAGCGATGGGGACTAAGTCGTAACAAGGTATCCGTAGATGAATCTGCGGATGGATCACCTCCTTTCTAAGGAGATGAAATGCTAAGCCTCCTCACGGGGGTTTGGTAGTAAAGTTTTTGGCAAAGTTTCTTTCATGGGGTGTTTTTTAAACAACCCCAGAAATAAAAAACTTGTATGTGAAATCCTTGTAATAACAATTTAGGAAAACCGTTTCTTTGTACCTTTTGTGAGGCCATAAAGCGTCTCGAGAGAACAACCCTATGGGTTTTTCTCTCGACGCAAAGCCAAGCAGAGCTTGCCCTAGCGGGGGAGCTTTGCTACTCTCATTTCCTTTTTTTGATTAGAGAGTGAGAGTTAAAAAAAAGACACCCCAAAAGGGTGTCTTTTTTTGTTTAAAGTGGGCACGCCAAGACTCGAACTTGGGACCTCCACATTATCAGTGTGGCGCTCTAACCAACTGAGCTACGCGCCCAAAAAGCATCAATCATTTGTTTTCTAGTGTTGCACACTAACCAACAAGTTACTCGTCTAAGTTTCGATTAAAAACTGACCAGTCATTTTTATTCTCACTTAGACTACGTCCTGCGTTTTGGGTTCGAAACCCAAAACCAGAGCTACGCGCCCTAAATGAGCCTAGATATTCTATTCGAAATTGTCGGGAATTAAAATACCCTAAAGAGCAAAACTACTTTTTACTCTTTTTTGGTTTTTTCTTTTCTCTTTTTGGTCTATCGTTACCTTTCATAAAAATTTGGGCAGTCTCACCTCCGCTTCGCTATTCTACAACAAAGACTAAAGTTTTGATATACTGACGCGAGGCTAAAATTTGGTGCGGTACCCAAGTGGTTTAAGGGGACAGTCTGCAAAACTGTTATTCGCGGGTTCGAATCCCGCCCGCACCTCAAAAAATATGAATCAAGAAAAACCGAGAGAAGTAGTTAGTCTTGTTTTTCATAGAGATGGAAAGCTGCTTTTGGAGCAGAGGCTAGACGAAGGTGTGTTTAAAAACCGTTGGACTTTTACGGGTGGTAAGGTTGAAGAAGTAGATTATGAATCTGATGATTATATTATGGCTGCTTCGGTAAGAGAATCGGGCGAAGAGACAGGACTAATTCCAGAAGAAATTGAAGTTTTTGATAATTTTGTAATGACTACTTTGAATGGTCAAACTTATGAGTATCATGCAGTTTATGTCCGTAATTTTTCAGGGGTTGTACAGAATAGAGAGGCTGGCCGAAGAAATATTGAGTGGGTGGGCGAAGGAATTGAAGCAGATTTATTACTAGAAGGAGATCACGTAAACACTAAAATTATTGGCGAGTTTCGAGATTTTATGTCGAAGAAGGAATCTCAATAGTTATTTCACCTGTTACTTCTGGGTTATCCAATAAAGTTTTTGCTACCGAGTCTTCAACAAAATCCTGAATAAAACGAATAATATTTCTTGCTCCAAACGCCGGATCGTAACCTTTCTCTACAATATAGTTAATTAGAGCTTCGCTAATATTAATTGTGATATTTTTCTCATTTTTAAGCCTATTATTAAGTTCTGTCAGGTTGAGTTTGACTATTTCTTTAAGGTTTTCTTGTGTAAGTGGGTGGAAAATAATTACCTCATCGAAACGATTAATAAATTCTGGAGAAAAAATATTTTCCTGTTTAATGTGCTCAAGTAGTGAGTCGTGTAGAGTTTGATAGGTGGTTTGAGCTTTAACAAGTTCTGCAATCAGTTGTGCGCCAGCATTACTAGTCGCAATGATTATGGTGTTTTGAGCTTTAACCTCTCTACCAAAGCCGTCGGTAATATATCCCTCGTC
>CAYQLK010000010.1:2253-5744 GCA_964418515.1 uncultured Gammaproteobacteria bacterium
GGGGTGAGAATGTTGCCAAGATTGTTGTTTTTGACATAAGAAATAAGCTCAAATGTAACGTCAATGGCTTTTTCAGGAAGAGGTGAAGTGTGAATATAAGTATCTGATTTTTGAACAATGTCTTTGATACCAAAATAATTAAAAGTAATCTTTTGATCGCGTTGAAGTTTTTCTGCGCTGGTTATAAGTACTTTGATTGTTTCTGGTACTGACAGTGGTTTAATTATGATTTTTGAAAAATTCTTGGCCAAACTTGGATGTGACAAAACGTATTTATCATAAAGAGCTTGGTTGGTCATGGCAATAATTTGAATTTTGTTACTTTCAGCAGACTTAATGATGATTTCAGAAATATCCGTTCTGCCGTCTTGGGAGGAAACGAATTGATCCAGATCATCAATGACTAAAATAATATTCCCAGCTTCTTGAGCCTCCTCTAAAATTTTACCGACTAATACTTTTGAATCTTCGTGGTTAGCGCCTTGGGAGAGGATAGAGTGAAAGTCGATTTCTAAGACTCTTTTGTGTATTAAGGTGTTTGGGGAAATTCCGCGACTGATTCTGCGAGCCAGTTCAATTGCGATTGTGTGTTTGCCAACTCCAGCTTCGCCGACAATAATAATATTGCTATTTCTTGAGCTACTAAGTGTGGTCTCAATTTGAGCGATTTCTGTGCTTCGGCCTAAGACTTTAACGTCTTTTGTTTCTAAAGTAAGTAAATTTTTGGAAAATCTATCAAGGTTAATAGTGTAGCCATAGGCTAGATCATGACCGAGGCCGTTTAACGACTGCACTTTTTTTCTCGAAAGAATAATTGGCGAGCGAACAGGGTTGGCTAGTTCATACCAAGTACCAATGTTAAGGAGGTCGGTATCGGTAAGGTGAACTTTTTCTAAGATATCTTTGTATGGAGGGTATTTTTGATATAACAGGGCGAGTTTTTCTTTGAGTCCTTTCTTTAATAATTCAGGATCAATGGTTGTTAGGGTGGTGTTATCTGTAAGTAATGAAGTAAATATTTCTACTGGTAGATTTGTTTTACTAATAAAAAATTTAAAAAAATTAGATTTTATTAGCAAAGTAAAAAATTCTCCGATTGTTGTAGTTTCCTGTGTTTGAATATCGTCTGGGGTGATTTTTTTAAATATTAGGTATGAAATTGGAGGAAGAATGGAAATAGTGGCGAGTATTAGTCCAATAGGCAGGAAAAGCAAAAATGAAAATACGCCGATAATTACGATTAAAAACCTGATAATTACGCCAATTAGGCGTGAAATTATATTGGTTACAAGATTATTGAGTTTTGTGGAAAGGCCTGGATTTTTGTCGACGAAAGCAGTTTTTTTGTATGGAGCAAAAAAAGTTGTGAGAATTGCCGGTATTGAAAAGTAATAAATTGGAATAAAAATAGTGTTAAGAAAGATATCAAACGCGTTGATTGTGCTAGTTGAAGCTATTTTGGTCGGGGAAAATGATGGGGATTGGGCAAGATTAGTCATTTATTAATATTCTACTAAAGTTTGAGTGGTTGTAATCACTTATTAGTTAAGTTTTAATATCATCACTGCCCAAAGTGAATGTTTTTTGGGTATGAAAAAAAAAGTTGTAATAATAACTGGAGCGTCTTCTGGAATAGGTTTTGAGCTGGCTTTGGAGTTTGGACGAAACAAATATAAGGTTTGGGCAACATCAAGAAATCCTAGTAAGTTTAGTAATTTACGAAAATTAGCAAAAAAAGAGAAAATTTCTATTGAGTTTTTAAAAATTGATCTCGCGAACCGTAAATCAATTGATAGAGCAATTAAAAAAATCTTAAAAAAAGAAAAAAAGGTTGATGTTTTGGTAAACAATGCGGGTTATGGACTTATTGGTTCTGTTGAGGATACACCCGTAGAGGATTTAGTTTCACTTTTTGAGACTAATTTTTTTGGCGCTTACTATATTACTCAGCAGTTATTACCTTGGATGCGAAAAAGAAAACGAGGGACGGTTGTGAATATAGGTTCGATGGCGGGAATATATGCCTTTGCTGGACTTAGTGGATACAGTGCGACTAAGTGGGCGATGGAAGCGTTTAGTGAAAGTTTGTATTTGGAAACCAAACAGTTTGGTATTAGGGTAATGCTGGTAACGCCTGGAAGGGTAAAAACCCATTTTAAAAAAAATAGCGTAGAAATTTGGAAACAGCTAAAAAATACGGCATACAAATCGGTATATCTTAAATATAAAAAAAGAAGATTTGGATATTTGGTTATGAGTCCGCAAAAGCTTGCAAGGCTTACTGTGGAGTCGGTTGAGGAGGAAAATCCACCCCTAAGACAAACTGTTGGGTTAGAGGCGTGGATTATGCAAAAGGCAAGGAATTGGTTACCAGAAAAAGTTATATTGTGGCTTAGTGGGTTGTAATTGTTATTTTGTTAATATTAGTTAATGAAGAGTTTGACTGATATCGATTTTAATAATAAGCGTGTTTTGCTTCGTCTTGATCTTGATGTGCCTATTGAGAATGGTAAGGTTGCGGATTTGACTCGCTTGGAGGCAGCTAAGGAAACAGTTGAATTTTTGAAGGGTAGGGTGGCTAATTTAGCGCTTTGTGGGCATATAGGGCGACCAGAAGGCAGAGATGAATCTTTGTCGACAAAGAATATTGTCTCCGATTTGGAGGCTGTTTTTGGCTTGAAGATCGAATACATTAATAGTTTTTGGGTAGAAAATTTCAACAATCAGTTTATATTGTTAGAAAATTTAAGATTTGATAAGGGAGAAGAGGAAAATGATGATAATTTTGCCGCAAAGTTAGCAAGTAATTTTGATTATTTTGTAAATGAGTCATTTGCGACTGCTCACAGGAATGCCGCTTCGACTGTTGGAGTGGTTAAATATTTGGAATCATGTGCGGGATTTAGACTGATTCAGGAGGTTGAACATCTTAGCTCTTTGGTTAGCTCACCAATGCATCCATTTGTTGCGATTGTTGGTGGAGCAAAAATAGACACAAAACTACCAGTGATTGAGAGTTTGGTAAAAATTTCAGATAAAGTTTTGGTCGGCGGCTTGTTACCAAAAGAGATTATTGAGAGAAAAATTGTGTTTGATGACAAGGTAGTTGTTGGTAAGCTTGTTGAGTCAGGTATGGATATTGAAGAGGATAGTTTAAGCGATTTTGAAAAAGAAATAATGTCAGCTAAAGAAATTGTCTGGAATGGTCCAATTGGTAATTTCGAGGATAAAAATTACTCTAATGGTACAAAGCGACTAATAGAAATGTTAATGAACACCTCAGCAAAAATAACACTCGGAGGTGGGGATACAATTAGTGCAATGAACCAATTTGGAGATACAAGAAAAGTCTATTGGGTATGTCTTGGAGGTGGAGCAATGTTGGATTATATTGCCGGAAAAGAAATGCCTGCAATTGAGGCTTTGAGGTAAGTGCTCGCTTCATGGAGTTAAGCTGCGCCTTCTCGATGAGTAAGTGCTCGCTTCATGGA
>CAYQLK010000010.1:5844-11039 GCA_964418515.1 uncultured Gammaproteobacteria bacterium
TTAAGCTGCGCCTTCTTTTTTAAATTTATAATTTATTTATATGTTTAAGTTTGAATTCAAAAAATGGTTAGTTTTTTGGTACGATTAGTGTGTGGTTAGATAAAGATTAAATTATATGTGCTCGCTTTTCTTTTTGAAAAATTCTGCTTCCAACAAATTTTTCAAAGTCAAAGCTACGCCATATTTTTTAAATTCATTATTTATAAGTTTAAAGTAGAATTTAAAATATGGTAAAAGTTGCGATTAATGGGTTCGGAAGAATAGGGAGAAGCGCATTTAAGGTTGCCTTGACTCACCATAAAGACAAGGTCGAAATCGTGGCAATTAATGACTTGACTGACACCAAGACCTTAGCTCATTTATTAAAGTACGATAGTAATTACGGTCAGTTCTGGGGAGAAGTTGATTTTTCTGAGGATGCAATTTGGGTTGATGGGCGTGAATTTAAGGTTTTTGCAAAAAAAGATCCAACAGAGCTTCCATGGAAAGCACTAGATGTTGATGTGGTAATTGAATCAACGGGACTTTTTACTTCGGAAGATAAGGCTAAAACGCATTTGACTGCAGGAGCAAAAAGAGTGGTAATTTCAGCCCCAGCAAAAGGTGGTAATGTTGGAACATATGTTTTAGGTGTAAACACCTATAAAGATGGCGAGGAATTGGGTCAGAGTGGAATTATTAATAATGCAAGTTGTACTACGAACTGTATTTCACCTGTGGCTGCAGTAATGCATGCCAAATTTGGAGTGGCTAAGGCTTTGATGAGCACGATTCACGCTTATACTCAAGATCAGAGATTGCAAGATTCGCCTCATGATGATCTAAGAAGAGCCAGAGCAGCTCAGTCTTCCATTATTCCAACGACGACAGGTGCGGCGATTGCCACAACAGAAGTAATTCCAGAGCTTAAAGGTTTGTTCGATGGCATTTCGTTTAGGGTGCCAATCTCGGTTGGTTCTGTTTCGGATATAACTTTCGTTCTGAAAACAAAAACTACAAAAGAAGAAGTAAATAAAGTTTTATCAGAGGCTTCAAATAATCCAATTTATCAGGGTATTTTGGCTGTGACTAATGAGCCAATTGTTTCAACTGATATTGTTGGCAGGACTGAGTCATCGATTGTTGATTTGGCACTTACTCAGGTGGTAGATGGGGATTTGGTTAAAGTTGTAGCGTGGTATGACAATGAGTGGGGATATAGTAATAGGTTGGTTGAGCAGGTGATTATGGTTGGAGATCAAATTTCTGGCTAGTTTTTTTTGAAATATAAGCGTGATGTGGTATATTACCACGCTAAGTGTTGAGTTCTTTACACTGTTTGGTAATGGGGTAATTGAGCTTAGTATGAAGATGTTTCTTTGCACATAAAAAAAGGAAAAATACATTGGAGGATTGGGAGAGTGTTTAAGTTTGTTCTTCCGGCCACGCTTGCAATTCTGGGCTTTGTCTTAATAGCTTTGGCTGTTTCTGATGTCAGTCAGGCACAACAATCGTATGTTTTGCGGGTGCCAATGGTGGCTGCAGACTCTGCAAGTGGTGATTTTTTGGCTACGCCAACAAAAAGCGCTACACTTACTTCGACTTCAACGCCAACGAAAACTGTTGGTTCGGTGACATCTACGTCGACATTGTCTCCGACTGGGGTATCTAGTTCGGCGACGCCAACGCGCACAAGTACTGCTACGTTATCTGGAACAGCGGTGAGTTTAACCCCAACATCGACCACCGTCTCAACAGGTACGCCAATTCCCACACCGATAAACACTGCTGTGCCGACGGCTACTCCGACGAGTACGCCGACAAACACTGCTGTGCCGACGGCTACTCCGACGAGTACGCCGACAACGAATGGGTGCAGTTTTGCTGCTTTGCCTGATGTGATGACTTATTTCGGGAGCGCGAGTAGTTATCCTCGAATCGTCCAAATTGATTTTACCAACTTTGACGCCGAAGTTGGCGAGTCACAAACCATCACAGTTAAGGTTTGGGGGGACGCTCCGATTGAGTCTGTGTCGGTAGTTCTGGGCACAGATCATGGGTTATCTTCTCCAAAACCGTTGACGAGTGTTTCCCAGGCGTTGATTGGTGGAGTGTATAAGGATCAATGGAGTATCAACTACAGTGTGGTTGATACCCACGATTGTGTGTACACTTTTGATTTCGCGGTTGTTCAGTTGGGCGGAGGAACGATTTCTCCGACTTTGACAGTCCGTTAACAAACCCAGTAGCCCTCTCTCGGCTTTTGTTGAGAGAGGGCTTTTTTTACGATTTAATAAAATTGTTTATATATTTATAACCTATAATATGCTATAATTGTCTAGCACATTTAAGAAAGGTTGGAGGTGTAAGTCTTGACCCACTTCGGTGGTGGTTATGATTCTGACGATGACGATGATGTCATCGAAGGAGAGTCTCGCGAAGTTGGTGATGATCACGGCGGACAGCGAAGGATTTCGTGGAAAAAGTTTCTTCTTCTCGGCCTTGTGCTCGCAGGAGCAATCCTGCTTCTGCTTGCTGCCTTCAACTCGTGTGGTGGAGGGGATTCGCAGTCTACCGGTGACACTGACAGTCCAACTGTCGTGCCTACGGAAGTTGCGACTACTCCAGAACCTACAGCGAGTACAGCAGCTAGCACTCCGACTGCGACATCGACATCTGCGGTCACGGTTCCAACTGCGACCGTGAGAGCTGATACTGGTGACCCACTTGGGTTGACCGATGGCTCTTCAGGATCAGGTGGTATTGTGATGTTTGTACTAGCTTTGCTAGTTGCGACATCGTGTGTGTGGATTTTCTTCAGGAAAACCGGCTCAACGGCCTAGGTTGACTTAGAAGGAGAGACCATTTCGACCAGATAGTTAACCCACTCTTGCTATTAATATGCAGGGTGGGTTATTTTTATCCTCTAGTTGGAATATTTAATATTACAGGTTATATCTTGACAAACTATAGGTTATATTATATAATGTCTTTACGTATTTGAAGCTAAATTGACACCTTAAGCGGTGTGAATCGAGCCTCAAGGCCGTAAAAGGTTCTTTAAATCTGCTGCTTTTCTGGTTTTGTCTCTCACCAAAGCACCATGTGGAGGTGTTCCCCTGGCTGGTACAAGAATCCTCAAGATGTCTCTGGCTCTGATAAGCGTTGTGGCACTCGCCATGATGCTGGGTTCGATTATGCTTGGTCCCACTAGTGGGGCAAGTGCTGATCGGCCTGACCCGACGCCAATGGGAACGAATGTTCCCAGCACCCCGACCGAAGTTCCGGAGCCTTGTAAGGGTACTCCGGTATCTGGATCGGCGTGTATAACGCTGACTCCGACGCCTACGGCTACCCCGACGAAGACGGCTACTCCAACGAGTACACCGACCAAGACGGCAACGCCCACCGCGACGAGTACGCCCAAGACGCCTACGGCTACCCCGACGAAGACGGCTACTCCAACGAGTACACCGACCAAGACGGCAACGCCCACCAGTACTCCCACCAAACCGACGAAGACGCCTACGCCGACCAAGACGCCGAAAACCTCGACGCCTACGGCAACACCTACGATTGTTACAGCTACTCCAACGAGTACGCCTACCACAATTGTCACGGTGACGGTGACTCCGACGCCTACCGCGACTTCGGTGATTCCTATTCCCACGGCTACAGTTCGTGCGGATACGGGTGACCCGCTGTCTATGGTTGCTGCAAACCCGACTTCGGGTGGTGGCCCAATCCGGTGGATGATGGCTACTGGTGTCGTTCTGGCGCTGGTGGCAATCATCGGATTCCTCGCAATGAGGGTACGCAATCGAGAGATTTAGTTAGAAGCAGAAGCAGATGGTCTTTGTGGCCCCGGTTTTCCCTTTAATAAGGAAGATGGGGCCACTTTTTTGTTTAAAATTAGTCTTTATTGCAAATGTTTAATATTTTCTGCTAGAATCTAGCGGCTTTAACACAGGTTGTTATATTTTGAAACCTGATTGGAGCAAATTTTAAAGAAAGAAGGAAATATAAATTGGCAGAAAAAAAAGTTAAAAAAACAACAGAAAAAGTAGAGAAGGTTGTAAAAAAAGATTTTAAGACCATGGACGAGTTGGTAATGTCCTTGGGAGAAGAGGCAGTTTTTGGTTTTAAGCGTGGTCAACAAGTTGAAGGAACGATTATCTCAGCTACAAATAGAGAAGTTTTAATTGATATTGGCGGCAAGTCCGAAGGTATTTTGGCAGCCAAAGAACAGCTCAGCTCCAGAGATTTGATTGCTACTATGTCACCAGGGGATAAGATTGAAGCAACGGTTTTGGTGCCTGAAAATGAGCAAGGGCAGGTTGTTTTGTCGCTACGAAAAATTGGTGGAGAGAAGCGTTGGGAAGAGTTGACGGCCAAAATCGGATCTTCTGAAGAGATTGATGCAATTGTGGTTGATTCTAATCGCGGTGGACTTATTTTAGACTTCTCAGGTTTAAGAGGATTTTTGCCAACATCACAAATGTCTAGCCAAGAGAGAAGGCCAGCAAAACTAATGAATAAATCACTAAAAGTTAAAGTTTTGGAGGCTGATAGGTCTTCAAATAGACTTATTTTTTCGCAGAAGTCTGCAGGAATTAGCAGTGAAGATTTGGATAAAAAGAAAGAAGTACTAGCTAAAATCACCGTTGGTGACAAATTCTCTGGAGAGATTACAGCTGTAATGCCTTTTGGTGTTTTTGTAAGAGTTGAACCAGTTGAAGGTGAATCAATCGAAGGGTTGGTACATATTTCAGAAATGAGTTGGGAAAAAGTTGAAGATCCCAACAATGAACAAAAAGTTGGGAATAAGGTAGAAGTAGTCGCGACTGCGGTTTTACCAGAGGAAGGCAAGCTAACTTTATCGATTAAGAGACTTAAAGATAATCCTTGGGAGGAAGTAGCTAGTAGATATCCAAAAGATACTAAAGTGTCTGGAAAAGTAACAAGACTAACTGGTTTTGGAGCTTTTGTTCAGATTGATAAGGATGTCGAAGGTCTAATGCATATTTCCAAAATTCCACCTGAACTTAATGTTGAAGTTGGTCAAGAAATCGAATGTACAGTTGAATCTATTGATGTTGTTTCTAGAAGGATTTCTTTAGCTCCGATTTTGACAGAGAAGCCATTGATGTATCGATAAAATTCGAGACAAAACCTACGGTTTTTTCTCGACGAGCTTTTGGCAAAGCCAAATTTTA
>CAYQLK010000010.1:11139-26216 GCA_964418515.1 uncultured Gammaproteobacteria bacterium
GTTTGTATTTTGATTCGGGATTACCTGATAGGGTATGATGTTGTGGATTTTTAATCTAATGAAAAAACAAACAAATTATATTTGTACTAACTGCGGTTACTATTCGCCAGTGATGATGGGTAAGTGTCCAGAGTGTGCGCAGTGGGGAACATTTGAGTTAAAGATTCAAGATGAAATTTTAAATAAAGTTAGTGTTTCTGCTAATCCAATTAGCCTAACACAAGTAAAAGAAACAGATGTAAAGTTGCGACATCAAACAGGATTTGGAGAGTTCGACAGGGTTTTGGGTGGAGGTTTGGTGGCCGGCTCGGTAGTATTAGTAGCAGGGGATCCAGGAATTGGAAAATCAACTTTGCTTTTGGAATCTGCTGTAAATATTGCCAAGGACAATCCCAAAAAAGAAGTATTGTATGTATCTGGTGAAGAATCCGCGTATCAAATTAAGCTTAGAAGCACAAGAATCGCTAAGGATATTCCGGATAACTTGAAGGTTTTAGCTGAAACAGATGTCGAAGTAATAGTTTCAACGATTGAAAAATATAAATATGAGCTTGTGATTGTAGATTCAATACAAACAATTCAAACACCAAGTGTAAGCGGGTCTTGGGGAAGTTTGGTGCAGATTAGAGAATCGACACTGAGATTTGCCAAGGTCGCAAAATCACTACATATTCCTATTATGATTGTGGGCCACGTTACAAAAGAAGGCGAAATTGCAGGTCCAAAAATATTAGAACATCTTGTAGACGTGGTTTTGGTGTTAGAAGGTGATCAGTTTGGAATTTTTAGAATACTTAGGGCGTCGAAAAATCGATATGGTTCAACATCCGAGGTTGGTATTTTTGAAATGAGAGATAAAGGATTAATAGAGGTGAAAAATCCTTCAGAGTTATTTTTGTCAGAATGGAAAGACAATTTGCCTGGGTCGGTAATATTTCCTTCCGTTCAAGGCGATCGCCCAATTTTGGTTGAAGTGCAGGCATTAGTCACGCCAAGCTTATTCGGTAATCCCAGAAGAGTAGCAACTGGAGTTGATTATTCGAGACTGCAAAACATAATTGCTGTTCTTACAAAGTTTGGTAAATTACCACTAGGGACTTGTGATGTGGTTGTGAATGTGGCTGGAGGGATGAATATTAAGGAACCCGCGATGGACTTGGCGGTAGCTGTAGCTATTTATAGTGCTGTAAAAAATAAAGCATTAAAAGCAAATACGGTTGTGTTTGGTGAGTTGGGCTTGTTGGGAGAGGTAAGAAGAGTATCTTTTGATAAAAAGAGGGTGGAAGAAGCTAAAAAATTGGGTTTTAATTCCATTGTTCAGCCTGATGGATTAAAAAATATTATTGAAGCAATGAGATCTTTGCAATAATTTAATGCCAAAATTTTTGATTCCAAGAAATAAATTTTTATGGTTTTTGCTTACTCGTGTTTTGGGCATGGCTGTGTTATTAAGTTTTGGAGGGTATTTGGCAAAACCTGGGGTGTGGCCAGATTTTCCGTTTGATCCGCCAATATTTGCGGAAATTATTAGCGCATTTGTGTTTGGGGCAATTGGATTTTTCTTGCCGGATTTGATTGTAATAGGTACGAAATCAGGGTTTACGAGAATTATGGATATGATTGCGGTTAGAGTTTCAGCCAGCGTGGTTAACAGTCTGCCAAAAAGGAAAGTTGGTAAAAAAAAGAAAGTAAAACATGAGTCGGATTGGGTTTTGGTCGACACATCAGCTCTAATGGATTCGAGGCTGATTCGGGTAGTGGAGTCGGGATTTTTGAGGGGAACATTGGTTATTTCAAAGACGATTTTGACAGAACTAAGGCATTTGGCCGACAGTAAGGAAAATTCGAAAAGAGAAAAGGGTCGTAGAGCTCTCTCAGATTTGGCAAAATTAAAAGATTTTAAGAGTATCAAGGTCAAGTTCATTGATGGATTTACACAAAAAGAGGCTGACGGAGGGCTAATTGAGTTTGCCAGTATAAATAAACTTCCGTTACTTACCGTAGATTTTAATTTGCTCAAAGAAGCTGAAGCTAGAGGAATTAGTGTAATGTCTTTTAATACTCTTTCAAACGCGATCAAAATAGACGCTTTACCTGGCGATAATCTTGATATTAAGGTTACACAGGTCGGCTCGGTTAAAGGGCAAGGAGTAGGGTTCTTATCTGACGGAACAATGGTTGTTATTGAAAATGGAGAAAATCTTATAGGAAAGACGGTCAAAGTCGAAGTAAATAAAGCTATTCAGAAGGATACGGGGCGAATAATCTTTGGATCGGTCGCATAATTATCATTATTTTTTTGTTCCTAAGTTACTCAAAGTAGAGTTATTAAATAGTTATCCACAGAAACTGATTTTATTTTTCACACATAATATTGTATGTGTTTTGCTTATTCTAATAGGATTATGTTTTTGCTTGTCATAAATAAAATACTATCGGATATAGGTTTTTTATGGATAAATAGCTATAGGGCAGTAAATATGTTGACATAAAAATTATAACCGTGTAATATCAAATTACAGACTGAATGACTGTGTAATTTAAATCTCGTATAGCGTGAAAGAGTTGTTTGACAGTGAATTGTCACTGGCTTCACTCTTTGTCTTTTGGACTAGTTCCAGAAGGGAAGTTTGAGCTTAAAGCTTAGCAAGGCTTTTGTCCTAAAAAGAGCTTTGTTAGCTTTAAGCCAAGAGATAAGTAGCCGCACTTTTTATTTTTGATCTTTAAGGCAAACTTTCTTGTTTATCTGATCTAAGGCAAATTGATTGGTGGAGAACGGAAAGGTTAAAGATTCGAACTAATTAGATGTAGGGAAAAATAAGCATAAAAAAGAGCATTACTACCGCAGACTGAATGAACTCGTATAGCAATGCTCTGTGAGGTGTTTTAGGGAAGCGACTTAGGGCAGCTAAGTTGCTTTCCTTGTTTATTAATGTAAATCAGAGTTCGTATTACTGTCAAGGGGTAAAATAGGCAAAACTAACCTATTTTGAAGCTAAAATCCATTTTTTGAGTAAATATTGTATACATAATATATTGCCCTATAGTATTGACATTTTAACTAATTTCTAGTATAATCTCGACCAGTTAAATACTATGGTTAGAGTTATAGATAGTGTAGTAAATGACAAGAACGAAATTGCCCATTCGATTGAGGGTTCTGTTGCAAATCAATTTGAACAATTAACACAAGAGGAGATAGACCTAATTGGGTTGTCAGAAATATACGACAATGCCAAATTAGAAACTATTAAAGAAACTTATAATTCTAGATTTGCCAGATCAAGAAACATTTTCCGAACATCAAAATTAAGTAATTTTTCCGAACGTACTAAAGCTAAAGGCAAGAAAATGGCTTTTAGGTCTGGAACTGCGTTTGTACTAAATTATTCCGCAGATGCTTTAAGTATTGTTCCTGTTACTGTGCCAGGAGCTATTGTTGCGTCAACAGTTGCTGGTGCGTTGGGTACTGGTTATGACAGTTTTATTAATAAGCAAACTTCTCACAAACTTTTTGGATATTCACAAACACAAGAATTTTTGACTGCTAAGTCAACCTTAGAGCCAGATGCCTTAAAAGGCAGAAAAAGAGAGTACAGAGATTTGATCGAAAGATTAGATGGTGCTGATTATGCTGGTCGAGCTGATGTTGAAGCTGATTTGGCTGAGGTTAAAAAATTAATTCGAGCGGTTGAAGATGGAATGATTTATAACGCGAGAACTTCTATTGAGGTAAAAGTGACATCTGACAAGGCTGCAGCTAATAAAGGTTGGATTGAAGTTGATGGTCTTAATGATGGTTTGGCTTATTTGTATGAACAAAAGAGAATACTTACCGGCAAATTAGTTGAGTTTGAAGCTGATTCTGAAACAAAAAGAGATATTTTGCTGGGGTTAATGCCAAGTGATATTGCAAAACAAAAAGACAAAGTCATTGAAGATGTAGTCGCTGAAAGAATTCAAACACTTAAGTCTCGAATTAAATCTAGACAAAACCGTATGTGGGTTGGTGAAACTGTAGCTTCTACAGCTTTATCAGTCACTGGTGGTTTGATTGTAGGCAAGTGGGCAGAAAGAAGTTTGGGTTGGGGAGAGGAAATCGCAAAAGCGACAAAATCAAGCCTGAATCAATATTTTGAATATAACAAAGATATATTTGTTGAAAACCCTATTAAATTTAAAGGGACACTGTCAACAGTGGCTGATACCCATATTGCTGATCAAATCGATAAGGTTTTATCAGAAGAGTTAGACAAGCTATCCAAGGAAGAATTGAGTTTAAGAGAATTCGCAGAATTTAAGGGTATTACTGATGGTAGCCAGTTTAGGCCAATTTATGAGTCAGAATTTTTGAATAATGCTGATTCTGAACAAATTCAATCCCTAATAAGCATTTCGGGAGATGCTGATTTGGATACGGCTGAAGGTGCTATTGATTTTGTAACAGCATCAGGAATGGATAGATATGCAGTTGATGTGGAGGCTAATTTGCCAATACTAACTATTTTTGAAGATAAAGAGATTGTTACAGGAGATGAAATGGTTTCTTTGATGAAGAGAAATCCTAGAGTTTTTGGTGATCTTGATCAGAGATATATTGGCGATGTTAAGTATTTTGATGCCGTTTCAAGAATGCCAAAAGAAGATTTGGATAAATATATGCAAAGCTTTGGCGATTTGGAGCAAGGTAATTACACAGCTGAGGCTGCAGTTAAAAAACTTGAGTTTTTAGCTTCACAGGCTGATGTTTCTTATGAAGAGAGACTTGTCAGAGTTCCTGTTGTAGAAAATTATCAAGTTGTGAGTGGAGATAGTGTTTATCAAATTCTTGAGAAAAATAATATTGCTCTTGATAGTCCTGAGTCAGTTAAATTTGTTTCGGATAATAGAGAATCATTACTAATTACTGCTTCGCAATTTGGTAATGAAGACGATCTTAATCAAATGCTTGCCAAGATTGACTCTGGCGAGATGGATTCGATTAGTGATGATTTAGCCTTATCTGGTCGAGCTTTGCATTGGATTAGCACAGGTGACCAGTTTTCAATACAAACAGGATTTGAGGAAAGAGTAGAAAGAGTAGCTGTTGGTGAAAAACCTGCATGGCTTACTCCTATTGAAGCTCCAAAAATAAGTGAAGTTCCAGTTAATGGTCCAGAGACAGAAAACATAGTTACTGCTGAAAAGATTATTGATCTTAGAAATAGTCATATTCCAGAAAAATTAGAGATATCCAGTATTGGATTATCTACTGACGTTAATGAGGTTGCTAGTTTAAGCAATGTTGATTATCCATATTTAAATAGAGATTTTGTTGGACATATGGCCGAAACAGGTGCGATGGGGTATGACGACTGGCCAAACAAAAATATGATTATTGGTGGACACGTAAGTTACCAAGGTAATCCTGCGGTTTTTTATAACCTTCACAAGGTTCAAGGTGGGGAAGTGATCAAAATAACTGATGTCTCTGGCCGTGAAACTTTGTACAAAATCAGAAGCATGGAAATAGTTCACGAATCAGAAATTGGTCAGAGAGTCGGCCTTGCTTCCAATGATGAAATTCTTACTTTGATTACATGTCAGTACAACCAAAACGAGAACAAAATTGTTGTGGTTGCAGACAAGTGGGATCCAACAGTTGCAGTGACTGATGAGGATAAATTAGCTCAAATTAGAAGCCGATTAGCTGCTGTTAAACAAGTTTTTGATTTTTCAGCGGAGTCTCCTGAGGCAACAAAAACTACGAGTAACATGGTTGACCTTAAGAAGTTCAGAGATCAAATTTTGAGTAAAGTAGCCTAACTTTTATCCATTATATATAACCTATAGTACTTGACAAAAGGTTATTATTAATATATAATTATTAGGCAATAATATATGCCAGTTTGTAATACAAAGTTTTACTCTGATATATATTGTTGACAAAATAAAAACAGGTGTTTATTATCCTGTAGTTACAAGTTATAAAACATAAATGAAACTAAACAAAAAGGCGACATTTTTAACTTTAACCGGACTTGTTGTAATGTCTGGTGTTTTCCCTATGATTGGTGGTTTTGCTGCTGGTAATCCTAATTTGACTCTTGAACAAAGAGTTAAGAACTATGGCAACGGTCACGAATCTTTAAACGAAAGCCCATTTAGCTTTACACAAGCTGGAGCTGTTCCTAATGATTTCATGCAATATATAGTCACACTTGAAAATTCAGGTGATGACGCTAATAACGTTAAAGTTAAGGTTAACTTGCCTGACGAAACAGTCGTGGGTAAGAAAGCTGCAGTTTATGTTGTTGGTTCAGCTGGGTTTGATATTGGTCCGGCCGTAGTTGGTGCAACTTCAATTAAATATTTTGATGATAACTCTGAAATAACTCCTGCTGGAAGTGATTCCGACGGACGAGACGAAAGAGTAGATTCTATTGAGTTTGCATTAGAAAAAGTTCCTTCTGGAACTGTTGGATCTAGTGATAAAGAAATTAAGATTCAATACTCAGTTAGAATGGCTAAAGATATTGGTGAGTCAGTAGTTAATGATGCAAATGCGTCTGTTAACTTGACCTCGACTGAAGTAGCTAATGTATCTGGAAACGAAGTTCACACAAAATTATCAGGCAAACCTGAGTTTAAGACCGCATCTGATACCTTTAAGGTTCAGGCTGGTCCAAACGAAGAGTCTGATGATTGGAAAAATGATTCAGTCGAAATTGATCCTGAATCTGACGCATTCTTGGGTGTATGGGTAAAGAACTTATTCCACAACACGACTGCTAATAACCCAGTAATTGAGGTTACTTGGCCACAAGAATACAAAAACGAACACACTTTAACAGCTACAATTAGCGGTTCTAATGTGTCGAGTGTCAGTGATACCGTTAAAGTTAAGATCAAGAACGGTCAAGTTAATAAGCTTGAAGTGATTGATGGTAGCTTGATGTATCAGAACTACAATAGTCAATCAATTGGCGCAACTATCACTAAGACTGCTAATGGTTTTAGAGTGGCTGCTAACGACTCAATTGTTGGTGGTAATGCAAATGTAACCTTAGTAAATGCTCACTTAAGAGCAGTTAAACAGGGTACAACTACACCTACTCCAACTCCAACTAAAGAAAAAATAGTTGAGAAAGAGTTTATTACTGAAAAAGTTGAAAAGAGAGTTGTTATTACTGAACTTCCTAAGACTGGACCAGAAATATTTGGTCTAATTGGTGCATTGGGAGCAATCCCAAGTGGATTATTCTTAAGAAAGTTTAAGAGTAAAAAGAACGACTTTATCTCTTTTGGGCACGAAGTACTAAAGAGAAACAGTAAAAGAAAATAAATTATAAACTTCTAGGGTTTCACCCCTAGAAGCTGGGTGCTTCAAGTTGGGCAGGCTTGAGCATCCAGTTTGTAGGGGTGAAATAAAAAGGATTTTCAGAATAGCTATTGACAGATAGTGTGGGAAATGTTTACGATGTGGGCAGTTCCCCTTTGGAAATAGATTCATAAAAGTCATTTTTGGTTTCAAAAAAATACCTTTTCCTAATTAAATAAATGAACGAAACAAATAATAAGTCAGGTGATGAACCTGTGAAATCAGTAAATACGCCTGTAGTTAGGACCGTGCAAACTATGCCTCAAACTAGAAGGGTTGTGCAGCCAATGGTAAGACGCGTTGTAAATGGTGCACCACAGCAGCAAGCTCCTCATATGGGTCAACCTGTCATGCGTCCAATGACTGGGCTTAATCCAGCTGAAGAAATAAAAGGTTATCTTGATGTTAGCTATAACGGTGATGGTCACGGTTTTATCAGACCAAAGTTTAGACCTTCAGATAAGGATGTCTATATTGCTCCATCGCAAATAAGACGATTAGGCCTAAGGCCTGGTGATTTTGTTGAAGGACAGGGTAGATCACCTAAAGAAAACGAGAGATACTATAGTTTGATATCAATAGATACAGTTAACGGTAACAAGTCTGAGCCTGTGAAAAAAAGGAGAAAGTTTTCGGATTTGACTGCATTGTATCCAGATAAACAGCTTGTACTAGAAACAGGTAAATCTCCACTGTCTACAAGAGTTATAGATTTAGTCGCGCCAATTGGCAGAGGACAAAGAGGAATGATAGTTTCACCTCCAAAAGCTGGTAAGACCACAATTTTGAAAGAAATTGCTCACGGAATTACCCAAAATTATAAAGATATTCATTTAATGGCAGTATTAATTGGTGAAAGGCCGGAAGAGGTAACTGATATTACGAGATCCGTAAAAGGAGAAGTTGTATCCAGTAACTTTGACGAACCAGCAGAAGATCAATGTAGAGTGGCTGAGATTGCCCTAGAACGTGCAAAGAGATTGGTTGAAGAAGGAAGAGATGTAGTGATACTTCTCGACTCGATTACTCGCCTTGCAAGGGCTTACAATCTGTCAGTTCCACCATCAGGTAGAACGTTATCAGGTGGATTTGACCCTGCAGCATTGTATCCGCCAAAAAGGTTTTTTGGTGCAGCTAGAAATTGTGAAGAAGGTGGAAGTTTAACTGTAATCGCAACAGCGCTAGTTGATACAGGTTCAAGAATGGATGATTTGATTTTTGAAGAGTTCAAAGGTACGGGTAATATGGAACTTTCACTTGACCGTAGAATTGCTGAAAGAAGAGTGTTTCCAGCAATAGATGTTGAGAAATCAGGTACTAGACAAGAACATTTGCTCTTTGATGAGTCGATGTATAAGCAAATAATTACTCTAAGAAGAATGTTGTCTGTATTAAATGATGAAGAGAGAACTTCGGTTTTGGTTGAAAGACTGGTAAAAGCTGAAAATAATAAAGAATTTTTGAACGGATTACCAAATTCTGAAGGGAAATAATTTTCTCTAAATACTAATTTTCCTAAATATTAAATAAATTGACTTTAGCCTATTTGATTAGGTTTTTTTTGTTAAATTATGTGTTAGCAGAGAGGGGTGCAAAATTGACAATATGTTCGATTTTTGTTAAAAGTGTGCAGGAATTTTTTTTACTTAAAACACATGCATAAAAGAGAATTATCGAATTGGGACCTACTCATTCTTTATTTTAACAGCCTTAAAAGGTGGTTTTTTACGCGTACCCACACATCAGGAATGCTGTTTGAAAACAGAAAATCGTCCGTAATTGGCCTGCTTTTGTGGAAGAGAGGTAAATATGGCAGATATGCGGTACATCTTGGGGTGTTTATGCTTATTTTAGTCAGTATTGTGTCCAGTGGAATTGTTGGTAACGCTCAGATTGTATCGGGATCTTATCCTGGTATTCCTGTGAATCCTTTGGTTTCAGCTGCTTCACAAGATGAGGTTGAGGTTCAGGCAGTGGCTGAACAGTTAAGTCCAGTCACAATTATTTCAGAAAAACCAAGAGATAAAGTAATTGAGCACGAAGTGTTGTCTGGGGAAACATTAAGTAAAATTGCTGAGAAGTATGGTGTCTCAGTTGAGACGATTAAGTGGGAAAATAATATTTTAAGTGATTCTGCATTAAAAACTGGAACAAAAGTAAGGATTCTTCCTGTTTCAGGTATTGCTCACAAAATCAAAGAAGGGGACACAATTTATTCTGTTGCAAAGAAGTATAAGGCTGAAGCTCAGGCTGTTTTAGACTTTCCGTTCAATAATATTGGCGACAATTTGGCTTTGAGTATTGGAGACACATTGATTGTGCCTGATGGGACACCTGTTGAAGCACCAAAATCTAGACCAACGCAGTATTTGGCCAGCAAAGATGCAAATCTTCCACCAATTACGGGCGGTGGACAGTTTGCTATGCCAACGACTGGTGGATTTTCTCAGTACTACTCTTGGTATCACCCAGGTATAGATATAGCTAACAGAGCTTCACCTCAGGTTCAGGCTTCCGATGGAGGAAAAGTTGTTGTTGCTGGTTTTGTGGATAGTTCAGGTTATGGGAACAGAGTCATAATCGATCATGGAAATGGCTACCAAACCTTATACGCACACCTGTCTGCTAATTATGTTTCGGTCGGACAGAATGTGGCTAAGGGCCAAGTTATTGGTCAAATGGGTTCGACTGGTCGTTCCACAGGCACGCATCTTCATTTTGAGATTAGAAATAATGGTAGACAGCTAAATCCGTTG
Organism: uncultured Gammaproteobacteria bacterium; assembly: GCA_964418515.1. Classification (GTDB taxonomy): domain Bacteria; phylum Patescibacteriota; class Microgenomatia; order CAYQLK01; family CAYQLK01; genus CAYQLK01. The sequence continues at coordinate 21,256 of CAYQLK010000010.1, forward strand.
TCATTTGTCAAATAAAAATTTTAGATTGGAGAAATAATTTATGGTAGACGAGGTGCAAGTGTTGTTTAAGGCGGGTAGTGGAGGATCTGGTATTGTTTCATTTAGGCACGAAAAATATATTCCTAAAGGTGGTCCAGACGGTGGAGACGGTGGAGACGGTGGAGATGTAATTTTGATATCAAGTGACGATTTGCATGGACTGTCAAATTACCGCTTTAAAAAACAGTTTCAAGCTGAAAACGGTGGTAGAGGCGGTGAAATGAATAAAACCGGAAAAAACGGCCAAGATTTGGTTTTAAAAGTACCAGTTGGAACTGTTGTTAAGACCTTAGAGGGTGGTGTTATTTTTGATTTTGATAAAAAAGATCTTCAGTTTGTACTTTGTCGTGGCGGTAAGGGAGGTAAGGGTAATTCTAGGTTCAAATCGTCTGTTAATACAACTCCAAGGCAGTTCACATATGGAGAAGAAGGTGAGGTGTTTGATGTCAGACTCGATTTGGAGTTGATTGCTGATGTTGGATTGGTCGGTTTCCCAAGTGCTGGTAAGTCCAGTTTGATTAACAAGATTACCTCAGCAGGCTCAAAAATTGGTGATTATCCATTCACAACTTTGGAACCTGTTTTGGGTGTAATGATGCATAAAGGTAAAAAAGTAACAATTGCTGATATGCCGGGAATTATTGAGGGGGCGTCAGAAGGTAAGGGTTTGGGGGAAAGATTTTTGAAACATATTCAAAGAACAAAAGCGGTTATCTTTGTAATTGATATAAATAATGATGATACAAAATCATACTTTGATATATTAAGAAATGAATTGATGCAATATTCAAAAAAAATAGATGAGAAAAAGTTTTTGGTAATTTTAAATAAAATTGATTTGGTTGACGAGAAAACAATAAAAGCGAGGGTTGCAACATTTAAGAAATTAAAAGGGGAAGTTATTGCAATATCGGTTAAGGATGATAAGGGGATTGAGGAGTTAAGAGACAAGATTGTTGAGTTGGTGTTCGGTTAAAAATAATCCAATATTTGTTTTGATAGTAGAGAAGTAGTGAGGTAATTTTGTAAAATTGCCGTTTGCTAAGTGTTATTTATATGGGCCCATAGCTCAGTTGGTAGAGCGCTCCCATGGCATGGGAGAGGTCAGGAGTTCGAGTCTCCTTGGGTCCACTATGGAAACAAAAAAAGTAAAGCTTGTGGTGTTTGTTCCAATAACTCATGCTGATATGCTTCGGAATGCTCTCGGTGAAGCTGGAGCAGGGAGAATAGGTAATTATGACTTTTGTTCTTTTTCTTCACGCGGAGTAGGTCGTTTTCGCGGAAATGAAAAGACAAATCCAACTGTAGGTACTGCTGAGAAATATGAAGCCGTTGACGAAGAAAGAATTGAAGTTGTTGTGTCTAGAACAATCTTAAAAAGGGTAATTATGAAAATGAAAAATGTACATCCTTATGAAGAGGTTGCTTTTGATGTTTATCCTTTAGAGAACTTGTAGATTGTTATATTTCGTTACTACTGGTTTCTTGATTTACTATTAGATAACTGACAGTCAGATCTACTGTTTGAACTTGGGCAAGTTTAACTCTGAACCCTATACCAGCTATTTTTTCCGTAACACTTACAGCAACCGGCAGTTCTCCTTCGACGGTGAGCAGAATGATTGAGTTCTCGGTCACGGCGGTTGTTTCGACGTCAAATAGGTCGTATCCGCTGGTTAAGAGTGTATTGCCGACGATTCGGTTGAGTGGATTTTCTTCATCTTCCTTAACAGTAATAGTGCTGACTGTAAGGTTTTTTGTTTCGAGTTTGGCTATTTTGACCAAACCTTCGGTATCGATTACAAGTGATCCTCTAAGTAAATCAAGTCCGCCAGAAGTTGGTAGGTTTTGTAAGTATAGAGTGCCAGCTAGGACGTTTAGCTGACTGCCTAGGCCGTCTGAGGTTGTGTCTAAAGTAAATATTCCGTCCTGGCTAAAACTTCCAGCGATGTTAGTGTTACTTAGTGAGACTGAATTGAGGAATTCAACTTCGTCTTTGAAGGTGGCTTGTTGGTCGACCGTGAGGTTAATAACTGTTAGGTCTTGAGGTTCTTCATCTTCAAGCTCGGCTGACTGACTAGATTCTGGTTGAGCGCTTTGGCTAGCACCAAGTACAGCGGATGAAGAGGCGATAGCGTCGGTAATCATTTTGTCTATTTCTTCTCGAGTAATTGGACCTTGAGCTGCTTGTTGTGGATTATCAAGATTGACTTGAGTGTTCTCTTCGCCTTCGATACTACCGTCGATGCCAATTAAGAGCTTGAGGTTTTCTTCAGATAACGTTGTTTGTCCAATAGTGATAGAGTCGTTGGCAATTATATTAGTGGCTTCGATGATATCTTGGATTTGAGTTATTTCCGAGAGTATTTCTTCTTCTGTAAACTCTGTTTCTTCACTTGAGGAGTAGTTTGGAGCTTCTCCTGGAACAAATCCTCGTCCATCTTGTTTTCTGGCGACATTACCCCATTTTTCGTGGTCAAAACGTGGGGCAGTAAGACGGTATGAGATTTCACAGTTACAGTTACCAAAGATAGTTAGACGGTTGTTGGTTGGATCTCTTTCGTACCAGACTTTGGCTCGGCTGTCGTTAGTGCTAAGAAGGACAACTAAGTCTTTCATATCTTGGCCAAAATCAGTGATTCGATAGAAAAGACCTAGATCACTTGAGGTTTCTAGTTCTGGGAAGTTAATCTGGTACGAGAAGTTACCAGTTGAGCCTTCAGGGCGGGTAAGGTTGGCAACTCCAGTTGTCTCTTCTTTTTGTCCAGTCATGGAAGCTACATATGTAGCGTATTTAGTGCCGTCAATGAAATATGGAGGGTCGATTGTTCCAAAGTCGACTTTAAGGGTGCCATCACCAAAGTTGATTTCTCCGTTCGTTGGGTCGTTGCTTTGAATAACAGAACCATTAGTTAATGTAATAACTGATGCGATAGGGGATGATTCCATAACGAAATGACTGTCTTCGGTTGCGCTATTGTTGTTGCGTCCACCGAGATAGGATGCAGAAGTGTCTCTAACCCAACCCCATGCTGAGGTGGTGGTGGTGGTACAACTAGCGCCAACGCCATCGTTTTGACCAGCAACTTGAAGGACGTATTTGGAGCCTGCTTGGACTAAGACTGGGGTGGTTAAGGCGAATCTGGCCCAAGTTACCGCGCTGCCGATATTTAATGTTTGGTAAGGTCCAGCAAGCAGTGTGCCAGCACCATCTGAACCGTTTTCGTCATAGATACAAACTGATGCTTCCTCTGTTGCGCCCGCCATGCTTATTTTGACTTGGACGGTAGATAGATAAATATCAGCAGCTGGAGTGAAAGATTGAGTTTTTACAGCTGTACTGGAGTTAACTGTGGTTGAGTTACTGAAGAATCCATGGTTTGTGTTTTTGGTGGCTTCCATGGTGAATAGATAGTCTGTGGAAGCGCTTGCTTCTGAACGACCACCTGAATAGATATCGGAAGCGGAAACGGTCCATTGCCAAGCGCTGGAAGTGGTGGTGGTACATCCTGCGCCGACACCTGTGTTTTGCAGGGCAATTTGAAGAACATATTTGTTATTCCCAAGAAGTGGCACAGCCGTGTTAAATGAGAATCTGACATGACTTACAGTGCTTGAAATATTTAGTGTTTGATTAGACATGGCAATTAGCGTTCCTGGAGCGTCGGCGTTATTGTCATAGATACAAGCGACGGCTTCTTCGGTACCGTTGGTCGAGAATATTTTGGCAACCACAGCCGTGACAGACATTGGGGTGTCTGGGGTGAATGATTGATATTTGGCCGTGGTGTCACTGGTACCAGTGGTAGCTGAGTTGATGATTGCGACACCAGTACCGGAGATGTCTGAATATACGCTACCTGTAGCTGAAAATATCTCTCCACCGTCTGAGTTGGCAGTATCAAGAATTCTTAGTAGGTTGTTTGTCCCGTCGCGGAAGTTGAATATGCCATTGTTGGCTACATCTATATTAAGAGTAGAGGCAGTTGTTGTAATATCTCCGCCGTTTACAGCTACATCGCTTGCTGTTGTGATTAGTCCAGCAGTAGAAATACTCCAATTGTCGTCGGTAATTGAGAGGTTGGTTGTGCTAGCCGAACCAATAGTAATTGTGTTAGCTACGGCGCCAGTTCCAATTTGGACTGTCTTGGCGTTGGTCGCGCCAGTGGCAATTTGCACTGTTGTTGCTCCAGTGCCAGAGCCAATTGCAACGGTGTTTGTAGCACTAGATTGGCCTAAAGTTAATAATCCAGTTTGGGCGGTACCACCATAGGTCATAGTTCCGGTTGTGGTGCTGGCTCCGACCGTATAAGTGGTACCAGCTACACCGTCGAGTGTGAAGTTTCCACTGCCTGCTCTAAGGTTAAGTGCGCCAGCGCCTGATGTGTTGCCAATTGTGATTGTGCCTGTATAAGAGCTGGTACCAATGTTGATAGCAGTTGACCCTGAGGTGTTGATGTCAAAAGTACCAGTGGAGGTAACACCGGTAGCTCCAGTAATTGCTCCTGCGCCTGTAATGTCAAGGGAAGCAGTATTGAGGAAGTTTGATACAGTTCCTGATATTTCGATAGCGTCTGTTAGAGTGCCGGCTGTGTTGGTAATCATTAGCGCGTTGCTCAGGTTGCTTGAAGCAGCGTTATTTTCAATAAATATTCCGTTTGTAACTGTTTCTGGTGTTTTGAGATTTTCTACCTTAAATAGAGTATCAAAGGCACCTGTTGTGCCTGTATCGGCTTGGGTTATCAGCATTCCGTTAAGTGTGCCAGTTGCACCGGTTCCACTTGGAGTAAGGGTATATGTGTAGCCTGTAGCTGTTGCGTCTGTAGTTGGTGTAAAGTTTTGTGCCCAAGTGAATGCTGCTTGGTTAAGAATAAGGTTGGCATCGAGATCAAGGGTGTCGGCAAAATCAACAAAGTCTAGAG
>CAYQLK010000010.1:26316-30078 GCA_964418515.1 uncultured Gammaproteobacteria bacterium
CCTGTATTAGCATTGTCTGATTGAGATATCACAAAACCTTGCAGTGTACCTGACGAACCTGTACCTGTTGGGTTGAGTGTAAGTGAGGCTGCATTTATGGTTGCATCGGAGGTGGGGGTGTTGGTTATTTGAATATTGGATCCTTCACCGTTGGTTACAATCAAGTCGCCAGTGCCGTTCGGCGCAAGTGTTAGCGCTCCGTTGCTGTTAGTGCCAATTGTGGCGGCCCCGCTGAAGATTAGGTTGCCCGAAGCATCAAGAACAGGAACTTGATTAATATCTGGAGTTTGAGAAGGGAAATAGCCAGCTAGAGCGTCGGCGTTGAGTGCATAAGCACTTGACACAATCCTTTGTCTGGGAGTCATTTCTGAGTCTGCACCGACGGTGACTCCTAGATACAAAGTAGCATTTTCACTAAATAGAGTGCTAGGAATTGTGGTATCTGAGGCACCTGTGTCTCCAAGTAGGACTGAAAAAATACCATTTGAGTCTGGGGTGATATTCCAGGTTTTTGAGGTCCATTGAGCACTTCCACCAGATGAGACTGTATAGATGTTGAATACGAAGTTAGTAGCTGAGGTTATTGGAGAACCAGAGGCATTAGTAATTCGACCCTGGAAAGAAAGAATCCTTGGAGGAGCAACAGCTGCTAAAACTTGACCCTCTAGAGGTGAAGGTTGAGGGGTTTCAAGGCTGATTTGGGTTTGATTTGGTGTCAGCATGAAGGTTGAACCAGAAATAACTAATGCCATTGTGGCTAAGCCAAGGAATATTCTTTGTGAAAAATGCAGTTTGGCCTTCTTGGGCAGGGTTTTCTGAGGTAAGCCAAGAAGATCGGTAAGTGGCTTGTATGAAAAACCCCATTTTTTAAGCTTCTCAAGCTCTTGAGAGAGAGCGAGAAGACTGACTGCAGCTCCGACAGTCTGCGTTTCGGAGCTGCTTAGTTTTTGATTAGCATTGTTTGCCTCAATGCTGGTAGGGTTTGTAGTCATCTGCTCAACTGTGTGGTTTGTCAGGTGTGAAAACCCGTTTGCCTCAAACCATTTTGAGAGAGATTTTAGAAATTTGATTTGTCGAGAAAGTGTGGATTTAGCAAACTTGTTCTGAACATCCTTGTGGTAGAGCTCAATTGTTTCGATATCGAGTTTTGGATAGTTGGTTCGATTTTGTTTAATCGACCAAATAACGAATTTCTTTAAATCGGAGCGGTAATTACTATAAGTTGATTTTGATGTGGAGGAGAGGGCGAGTGTTTCGAAGTAACCTTTGGAAGCGTTGAGTATACCAAGAGCAAACTCTTTTTTAGAGTTTTGGACAGGTTTATTTATAGTGCTGGCAGGTATCTTAAGGCCTGAGGCAAACAGGACTTTTTTCATTATCAATTGATTTTGAAGCTAGTTATAACTCTAAAAGGCAAATTTTAGATACGATTTATAACTGTCTATAACTCCAGTTTATGAGGCTAAAATAAAACTTGCAACAGGCAGTTTTAAATTAATTTTTATTGGATAAATTTTGTCTACAAATAGATTATTTTTTTTCAAAAACTATCGGTTATTTCTAAGGCTTGATGTAAGCATCGAAAATTTCAAATATAGCAATACTTAGGGGTAATTTGATCGGTATAAAACTAGACTTGCAAGGGGTTAGTACTGAGGTTTTAGCTGTTTATGTTTTAAGGGAATACTATTTTCTAATAAAGAGTAAATGTATCTCACCAAACTTGATTCTTTTCGATTCCTAAAAATACCTGTTTGATATATTTATATTTTGTATCAAATGTACTTTTTACTAACTTTTTTTGACTTCGCTAGTGATGACTTGGGTTTTTATTTGACGCCTTTTTCTTTTTAGAAAACTAAGAATGAAGAATTTTTCTATTAACAAATATAGAGTGAGTGTCAGCAGAAAGCCAAGTAAAATGCCAGAAACGAAAGGGTTTGTTTGAATGTACGCCATTAGTTTAAATGGTGCATTTAGTAGGGTTGTGGGAGATTCGGGGCTGAGTAGTCGATAGAGAGCGGTTTGCTGTTCTTCTAATTCTACGATTTTGTCGATAATTTCCTCTTTTTCGGGTGGGGTAAGTGGTTTGGTTCTATCAGGAGTAGGTATTGCTGTGGGAGCTGGTGTAGGGGTGCTGGTGGGCCCAGGAGTTGGTGTTGATGTCGGTCCAGGAGTTGGTGTTGATGTTGCACCTGGAACAGGCGTTGGGGTTGGTGTCGGTGTGGGTGTTGGGGTTGCGGTTGGGCAGATATTAACACAGGCCGTCGTGTTGACATCCTCGGCGCGAACCTCTGTTTGAATAATAAACAGAAATGCTAGTGATAGTAGTGGAATGGTTAGTTTGGGCAGCATTTGGCCAATATTATACTGCATAGGTTTTGACCTTATTCAACCAAAATCTTTACCTTATGATCAAAAAAAACACTCCCCGAGTGCAGGAGTGTTTTATCATGAACCGAACCGAACCGAACCGAACCGAACCGAACCGAACCGAACCGAACCGAACCGAACCGAACTAAAAATATGGAACAAATTACAAGTGCAAGGCAGTAGATGTTTAAGACGTTACTTCTTCTTTTGAATCTCTGCAATAATCTTGCGGCGGTATGCCCTCAGTGCGAGAACTATCAGCATAACGACTACCGCGATTGCAAGTCCAGCGACGGACAGAGCCTTCCAAGGGATTACCCAGAACGAAGTGCTTGAGCTTACAATGTCATTTTTGAGTCCGTAGCTAGCAATAACTTCTACGGTGTATTTTCCGAAACCAAATTCTGGATTGAATTTGCCAACGAAACTTCTAACTGCGCCTGGAAGAACCGAAAGGGCAGAGTTGTTAAATGATTCTCTAGAAACTTCGTTGCCGAACATGTTGCGGACAATAATGTCTCCAGCTGGTGTTAGGTGAACAGAACCTGAGTTTTCAAGCCTGGCTTCAATGCTAACTGGTCCAGATTCGTACATTGACTTGTCTGTTTTAATGCTTGAGATTGATAAAGCTTCTTCAACATCTCCAGAAACTCTAACTAATACGACTGGTCCGGTTCTGGTAATAACTTTGGAACCAGTTCCAGCTGCTTTTTCAGGAGGGGTGGTAGTTATAAAAACAGCACCAAAATGTCCGCCTGGTTCAGCGTCTTTTGGAACGGCTATTGAGAAGCTAAAAGCTTCTGATGATTTTGGATCAATTGTAACCTGAGTTTTTGAAGCTCGAATCCAGCTAGCTAATGCGTATTGATTATTAAGTGGTGATTCAGAAAAAACTGCATCACCGTTCTCGTTGATGGTTTCAATATCAGCCAGAGTCACATAGTAGGTAAGTGGATCGTCTGATTTGTTCTCGATGACAACTTGATGATTACTTGTTTGGCCAGGGTCTAGATTAAGATCAAACTTAATCGGAGAGAAGGTAATGTTGGTTTCTGCGACTTGCTGTTGAACAGCTTGAGGCTGAGCTGAAGGTGTTGAGGCGCTTGGTACCCCAATCGGTGTAAGGGAATTATTTTCGGACTTAAGTGGTTGTGAAGAAGGGTTGCTTTGAGCTAGTACTGGAGAAGTAGCAAGCGAAACTATTAAAGAGGACGAAGCCAATGTAATGGCTAGTTTTTTGGGCAGATTCATATTTGTTTTTTTAATTATATATATAAAAATTACAAATTAAAAGATACCATAACTGGTGTAAGTCAAGGTATTCGTGTAAGTACCAGCAGGCTGAGTACCTGTGATTTCTAGTGAATAGCCAATATCAGCAGTTCCACC
>CAYQLK010000011.1:0-12797 GCA_964418515.1 uncultured Gammaproteobacteria bacterium
CTAGTACTCGTAGATATACCATCAGAAAAAGTTGTCCAAGTGGTTGGCTCTGAAGTTAATTTATATTCAATAACATAATCCGTAATAGATGTACCGCCATCACTAAGCGGTGCAGACCAAGTTAGAGTTGATTGATTACTTTCATTATTTGTGGCAGATAGACTTTGTGGAGCAGATGGGGTACTTAAGGCAGGAGTTGCATTTACAGTACTCGAAGCCGAGCCTGTACCTACAGAATTCACTGCTTTAACTCTAAAATTATAAAGTGACCCATTTGTAAGACCCGTCACGACTGCACTAGTACTCGTAGATATACCATCAGAAAAAGTTGTCCAAGTGGTTGGCTCTGAAGAGAGTTTGTATTCAACAATATAGTCAGTGATAGCTGAACCACCGTTGTCTACTGGAGCGGTCCAAGTAAGTGCCATCTGCGTGCTTGCTGGGGTAGCTATCAAATCTGTCGGAGCATCAGGCGCTGTATTAGCAGCGCTATTCACTACAAAATTATCTAACGTGGTAGCTGTACCCGAATGCCCTGTTAAAAAAAACCCTTTGTTATTAAAAGTGCCACCTGTTAAAGTAACCGCAGGAGAACCACTACCATTTATATAAAGTGCCGCTCCAGTAGTAGTGCCTATTGTAATGCGCGCATGAAATGTCACACCCGTTGTACAAGAGAATCCGGAAGATGTATTTTCTGCGTTAGTATTTGCATTTTGACGTGAAAAGTAAATTGCACTACCAAAAGAATACAATGTATAAGACTGACCACCACCTGTCAAAACTCCAGGATCACCATATCCAACACCAACAATAGATCCAGAAACACAAGTGATATCTACTTCCATTTCTAAGCCCCCATCACTTCTGTCGAATGTAGTATCAGTGACAACATAATTTGCTCCCCATGTTCCAGAACCTGTCGCAGTCAGGGATCCATTTTGTTGAATATTACCAATAGTGCCACCCACCCCACCAGCGTCCACTTCGGTCCAATTTGAGGAGTTAATCGTGGTGCCTGTAAAGTCGTCAGAAAGTAAAGTCTCTGCTCGTGCAGATGTAACTAATACTATGGAGTTTAGGAGAAATAATGTAAAAATTAAAATGAGATTTAAAAGAAGGCGAGAAGACCATTTATTCTCTTCGTCAATTTTAATCGGTGAGCCGGGCGAAAGTCTTTGGAACATAATTAAAAAAACAGACAAAAATAACTCGGGTACTATAAATAATAGTCAATCGTGAAACAATTTGCAAGCGTCGTAAAAGTAAATTGAACCTAATTGATGAAGAAATTTTTCGTGAAAAAAACAACGTCGATGAAAAAACAAACTGAGTTATAGTTCGCTGGTTGAGGTGGAATTCGTTCATCTAATAAGATCAATTGTTCTTACCAGAGTACCTTTGATCTTCAAAGTGTGTAAAAAGGGTCGAATCGACAAAACTGGTGTTTACACAACAGCCGCAATTATCTCGAAAGGAGGCATGCTTTGCTTCCCTCACAATCCACCTCGGCAAGAGTTACAGGAATAAGATTATAGCTATTTATCTCCTTTCACCCAAGTCCCTTTGTGATTACTAATTTTTGCCAAATCTCCCGCCCTAATTTCGTATTTTGGCAATAGTCCTAGTTTGAGATCAAAATCAGGGTCGACTACATAAAATGTATCACCAATAGAATCGTAATCGGTAATTAACACAAGATGTCCATCAAACGCTTCTTCGCCTGTAATTTTTTTAGCAATTTTACGTTTTGGTTTAACTGACAAAATTACAAACTTGTCCTCCTTTAACATTTGCTTAAGCTCATCAATTGAGATCCTTTCAAACATTCTTGCGGTTAGATTATATTTCGCAAAAATTTCATTTGACGCTCGATGGTCAAGACCACGAACCAAGCTAAAACTCGGAAAATATGAAGAATCAGGTTTAAATATTCTTTGATTTGTTGAAACATCAGTATTTTCACCTGCTGTATCAACAGTAATCCAATGTACTTGATTATCGAGCGTAATTTTTTGTTTTAGGTTTGAAACGCCATTTTTGTGTAATTTGGATATTTCCAGAATTAACCACTCTATATTTCGTAGATTTTGGTCTTTGGGGTATTTATCAAAAAACTTTAAAACCATCGCTATACAAGCAATTCCACAAGCTCTCCTGCCGATTAGATTACGGTTTGTACTACTAACAGATTCGTTTTGAGAGACAGGAACAATTTTTAATGACCTTAGTTCCAACAGTAGCGGTCTTTTTTTCATGGTCGATTAGATTTTTTTTATCTATCTTGTTCTGGAGCGGGTAAGGGGAGTCGAACCCCTGTCTCAGCCTTGGGAAGGCCGCATGCTACCGCTGTACCATACCCGCATTTACGAAAAAGCTAACCTTTTACAGTTAGCTGTTTACGTATTCTATCAAACCACAAACTTGATTTAAGCTGTTGGTAGCTTAAGGAAGTTTAATAATTGTGCCTGTGTAGATAAGCGGATTGCCAAGTGAGTTATTTTTGACTCCATTAATCGAAGCAATTTCTTTCCACATGCTTGGGTCACCATATTGAGCCAGTGCGATTTCCCAGAGGGTATCACCTTCGACTACTTTGTATTCTCCAGATTTTGGCTGAGCTTTTTCAGCTGGAGTTGAGATCTTGGCATCAGGTGCTTTGGTTACAACTGGAGATGGACTAACCTTTGGTGCCTGAGCAGTGACTGTGCTTGGTGTAGCAACCACAGGAATTATCAATTTTTGTCCGACTTCAACGGTTGAGCTTTTAAGCTTATTTTCTTCAACTAGTTTTGGCCACAAATCTGCATTACCTAATTCTCTTTTAGCAATTGAAGATAGAGACTCACCCTTTTCTACGGTTACAGTTTTTGCCGGCACTACATTACTGATTTCGGTTTTTATGTCAGAAACCGTGTTAGTACTTTTTACAAAATAATTTGCAACCAATATTCCGATTGCGACAAGAATAATTGCACCAAGAATAAATCCTGCGTAATTTTCTTTCCAAACGAACTTACTGTTTTTATTAGAACTTTTTACCTCGTTCTTAGTGTTTGAGGTTTTAACTGATTTATTGGATTTTTTTGGCCTTGCCATAAACTCCTATTGATTCCTTTCTCAGCTCACTGATAATTTGCGAGCTAAATTATTCTTTTAAGTTTTGGGCAGGGGGATTATTAAAATATTTGTGCGGACCCGAACGGATTCGAACCGTCGATCTCTTCCGTGACAGGGAAGCGTGTTAGGCCGGCTACACCACGGGTCCTTCCGGAGTCAATTCGCTTGCCAGATCGCATCGGTCGCCTTTTACAGGCTCAAATCCAAGCACTCGTATTAACCTAAAAAGTATAACAACTTACTTCGTATTGTCAATCCCAACCATCGACAACCTATAATATTTTTCATATAGAATAATAATTAACAATGAACGAAAACAGGCAGTTAGCCCAAATCCTACGAAATATTGCGGCTGTCTACGAAATAATGGGTAAGAGTTTTTTTGAAATAGCCGCCTATAAACGTGCTGCAGACTCGGTAGAGCAGTCAACGTCTGATCTTAGGCAATTATGGAAAAACGGCTCACTTGATACTGTTCCAGGCCTTGGGAGAGCACTTTTGGGTTATATGGCTGAATATTTCGAAACAGGTAAAGTCCAGCACTTCGAAAATATGTATAAAGTTGCTCCAGAAGGTTTTTTTGAATTACTGACAGTACCCAGTATTGGACCAAAAAAAGCTTACGAACTAGCAACAAAGCTAAATATTCATTCAATTGAGGATCTCAAAAAAGCCATAAATGACAATCAAGTTGCCACATTGCCAAGATTTGGACAGAAGAGTCAGGAACAAATAGCTAACAACCTTAACCGTGTAGTAGCTAAATCGCACCGCACACCTATTTGGGTTGTGGACCCTGTTGTGCGCGAAGTAACCAAATGGATGCTAGATGACCACAAAATTCTCAAATTTGAGGCTTTAGGTAGCTTTCGCAGAAGACTAAATAGTGTCGGAGACTTGGATTTTGCCGCAACAAGCACCAATACTCAGGCGGCAGTTGATAGGTTTTTGTCATATCCGTTAATCGAAAATATCGTCGAAAAAGGTCCAGCCTCTGCAACAATTACCCTAAAAGGCACAGGTTTGCAGTTAGATTTGCTTGTAGCTGAACCAGACAGTTACGGCAGCTTGCTACAACATTTCACAGGCTCTCGCGAGCATAATATCGCTTTGCGTACGCTAGCTGTCAAAAAAGGATTATCTTTATCAGAAAAAGGAATTAAGCTTATAAATGGCAAGCTTAAAAAATTTGCTTCAGAAGAACAATTTTATAAATATTTAGGTTTAAGTTTTGTGCCACCAGAACTACGCGAGGATACCGGAGAGATAGAGCTTGCCAAAAATAACAAACTTCCCAAACTCGTAACACTTTCGGATATAAAAGGCGATTTTCACATTCACTCTAATTTTTTCACGACTTCTATGCACGACTTCGGTAATTCATCGATTCAAGAGCTAGCCGAAGCTGCAAAAGCCAAAAAATACGATTATTTCGGTATTTCAGACCATCCACCATCAGAGAAGAATTGGACAAAAATACAAACAATTAAGGAAATAAAGGCTCACAGAACAACTATATATAAGATAAACGAACACAAAAAATATCCAAGAGTAATTAATTTACTCGAAGTTGACATTTCAAGCAGTGGAGATATTAAATTTCCATTAGAATATTACAAATATTACGACGCTTTTATAGCCGGCGTCCATTCATCGTTTTCACAGCCCAAAGAACAGATGACTCAAAGGATTATTAAAGGTCTGTCTAATCCAAAAGTCTTTGGAATGTCACATCCGACCGGTAGGCTTATAGACAAAAGAGAAGGTTATGATGCTGATTGGGAACAAATATTTGATTTTTGTAGCTCAAACCAAAAAGTTCTTGAAATTAATGCTTCAGTCGATAGGCTCGACTTAACAGAGGACTTAGTTAGAGTGGCCAAATCAAAAGGTTGTATTTTTATGATTAATACCGATACCCACGATATTGCGAGCCTAGAATTACTGCATTACGGTGTCGATGTTGCGCGTCGGGGAGGTTTGGAGGCAAAAGACATTATTAATGCTTGGCCAGAGGGCAAGCTAATGAAATTTTTCAAAAATTTTGAATAGTCTGCTATAATCTAGGAATGAATCTACTTAGCTCCGCCTTAACCCTCCCATTAATAATTGTTGGTGCAATATTCTTATTTTTACTATTCCTCTACAATAGCCTAGTTAGGCTCAGAATTAGAGTCAAAGAAGCATGGTCAGGTATCGATGTTCAACTTAAGAGGCGAGCTGATCTTATTCCTAATTTAGTCGAAACAGTCAAAGGTTACGCAAAACACGAAAAAACCGTTTTTGAGAATGTAACTAAGGCCAGAGCCGCAATGTTGTCAGCAACTGGACCACAGGAAAAAGCTCAAGCAGAAAACATGCTCTCAAGTACTCTTAAATCTTTGTTTGCTGTAGCTGAAGCCTACCCAAAACTACAAGCTTCCGAGAACTTCAAACAGCTTCAGGATGAGCTATCCGACACAGAATCAAAAATCGCTTACTCACGCCAGTTCTACAATGCCAATGTTCGAGATTACAATACCAAAATTGCTACATTCCCTAATGTGTTACTCGCAGGTATGTTTGGCTTCAAGGAAGAGGAGTTTTTTGAAGCTGTAGACGAGGAACGCAAGCCTGTCAAAGTCGATTTCGATAAGTAAATATCTTTCCTCAAAATCTAGTTTTTTTTAAACAGTTATATTTTTCCTGCAAATTTTAATAGTGAAATATCCTCTAGTATATTGACAGTTATTCACATTCAGGATTAAAATTCTCACAACTTGAGGCCTGCCCTATATCTCATAGGGTACATTAAAAATACTTATATCGAGGTAGACTGTTGTATAAGGCAATCGCAGCCTTGTTCTTCGGCTTGATCTGGATTGGTTTACCTTCAGATCAGCTAACTCCAACTTCCGCACAAAATCAGCAAATAGTTTTACTTGGCACAGATCAGGGACTATTCTTGTCCGATTGGTCGAGTGATAAACTAACAAAAGTTGATAACTTCAAGGTTGTCACATCACTCAATTACAACCCAAAGTCGCAGACACTCTTTGTGCTGCACCAATCGACTAAATCCGACCTTCAAAACTCTGCCTCAATCTCGTTTGATTTCGGCAAAAATTGGGAAACAATTCGTCCGTCACAAACTGGATACAAAAACCCAGACTCAAGCCCGGTAAGCAATTTTGGGTATTTTTGGGTAACAGACTCAAAAATACTCGTTGCCGACATCGGATTCGGACAGATTTTAGTCAAAAAACCTAACGATAGTTGGCGGCCAATTAGTCTCAAATCTTCGTCGAGCTCGCTTGCCGTGATTGGAGATAATCTTTTCTTGTCATCAACTAACCGAAACTCGGGCAGTCAGATCGTAAAAGTCAATTTAGTCGACCAAACGACTACGACTATCAGTCTCGAAGAAAATTTGACCACACAAGGAGAAATCTATCTTTCTGGCGTTTTAGGCGAGAATCTTCTAGTTGGTCACAAAGACGGGTTGGTGCTGTATTCTCCTGACCAAGGCAGAGTCACAGCACATCAAAATGGCAAATTTGGCCCAGTCTATTTGTCGGCTGATGGACTCGTGGTCTACAACACAGAGTCTGGTTACTACGAGGTTCGTGACAATCTTTTACAGTTGAAAGACGAACTAAATTACGACCAGACTCTCCTAGGCTACAGTCTCGCCAAAGACTGCCTCTTCGTACTAATGGAGTCGCATCTTTCGTGTGGAAGCGGACTAAATCAAACCCTACCAACTAAGCTTTCGGCGTCTGAGGGAGTTTACTCTGGAGTAGTAACTCTTTCGACCAAGCTAAGTTTGGGGCAGCTCGATCCGGCTCTCTTCGTCTCAGGGCTTGGTGGAGGAAGCCAAGGAGACCTCTATTGGGAAGGCAAAAACCCTGAAAGAATAGATCTCGTAACCTATTCTGGTCTGGAGTTCACTTTGAGTTACTCAATCTGGACTACTGGGCAAAAGGGGTACTTCCTTACCTTCGAATCGTACCTAACCAGCGATATTTGCCTAGTTGCAGAAATCGTTGGCAGGTCTATTGACTACATTCGCCTGCGGACAAGCAGTCAAAAAGTCGACCTGATTGGGTACTCTATGGGTGGGTTGCTGTCTCGGTGTTTCGTCGAAAATCTGGTGACCGCTTATCCATATGACGACTCAGTCGATGAGTTGCTTTTGATTGCAGTTCCGAACAATGGTTCATTCGCGGCAGGGTTGTCTGGACCTTTCGTTGGGTTCGCGGACCTATTCAAAGGGCTTCAGTCTTCATCGCTCACTCCGTACAGTCCGCAAATCAAAAACCTAAACTCCAGACAAATTCCAGAAAGTATCTCAGTTACTGTTATTTACGGGACCGGCCATTGGGCCCCAATCTTTGAGGGTAACGATGGCTTAGTTTCGTATTCTGATACGCGTCTGGATGCTTCGACTGTCCGGTCAGTCAGATACATCCTCCTCAATGAGGCTGTGCACTCAAGGGATTTTGACACCCCTATGTCAGAAGATTATCCAATCCTTAGTGACAGAGTTTTTCTCTTCGATACTATTCGACTTATGGCAAAGTCGAGAAAGGAATAACGCTTTAGCCCTGTACCAAAAGTACGGGGCTTATTTTTTGAATAAAAAAGCAAAAATCTACTCAAAGTGACAACATATATAAATAATGACCCTAGTTTCAGGTTTCCTGAAACGCAGGCTCGTAGCTTTAAGTTTGATAAAAAGTGGGGGACTCATCTTTTTGAATAACTAAAGCGAGAACCTATAGTATTTACTTTCAGTCTCAATAATGATACAATTTAAGTCAACAGGTCGCCCTGTCCTTAACGGACCTGACAAAGTGGCACCTTAACCACAACATACGCCCAAAATTCCAAAAAGCCTCAAGAAAGAGAAGGTAGTCCTTTTGACCCCTGCGAGAAGAGCGATGCTCAAGCGCAACTCCACCAAGTACGGCAAGAAGTACGCAAAAAAGTCTTGGACAACCTCCGGTAAGCTCACGCAGTTTATCGAGAGGCTCGCCAGAGCTTTTGCGAACCTCGGCCGTTCCGCCCCACCGCCGCAGTAATGCGAGCAATATTTCACGGAGTATTTTCACGCCATGCGCAGCCTCATCAACAGCAAAAGAAGCCTCCTTAGGTGGCTGTTGGTTTCGACCATCACCCTCCTGACGATGACGTTCTCGGTAGTCACTGTCTCGGCTCAGACCTCTCCGGTCAACGCCGACGGATGGCGCTTCGTCACTGTTGGTGACAAGCTCTACATCGCCAGTGGCTCCAAAGAATTCGTTACCGAAGTTGACACCAGTCAGCTGAAGTACAAAACCTACATTCGTCCTCAATCAGACCGTGCTGGTAACCTCTACCTCTTGTCGCCAGCCTCTCAGGGCACCGGCCAGCCGTTGGACCTTTCTGTCTTCTACACCCAAACGGATGGCAAAAACACTGTTTGGAAGGAGTTGACAGCCAAGGATCTCGGGCTCGACTCAGCTTCGGGAATCTACGATTTTACCGTCAGCGCCGAAGGCAATTTGATCCTTATCGGCACAAAAGGTGAAGTCATGACCGGCAAGGCAGGCGTGGATAATTCGTTCAAGTCGCTAGATGCGAGCTTGCCCGAAAGAACCAGCTTCGTCAAACCAGTCAGCATGATCGGCCAAAAACTCGTGCCAACCACCAGCGGTCCGCTTGCGCTTGTCTCGTCTAACGGAACACTCGCCAAAGCTGATCTAATCAAACGAACTGTTGGTGAGCACGAATCAATTCCGGCACTTGGGCCTGCAGTCTACATCTACGCCGGACCTCGGAATCCTCAGGTACTTGAGCGCAGTACACTCACCTATTTGCACGATTTCGCGCCCGATTCGCTAACGAGCATTGAGCTCGAAAGTCCAATCGTCGACGTGCTCATCGTGGGTGATTTTGACTACTACCTCATCCTGACTCAACAAAAGGTCTGGATGATGTCAAAGCCTACTGGTAAGGCATTCTCGACTCTCGTCGATGTTACTGCCAAGT
The DNA here is from genome assembly GCA_964418515.1 of uncultured Gammaproteobacteria bacterium. Lineage (GTDB taxonomy): Bacteria > Patescibacteriota > Microgenomatia > CAYQLK01 > CAYQLK01 > CAYQLK01. Next base: position 9,133 of record CAYQLK010000011.1, read on the forward strand.
TCGGCTCGATAAAACCGTCGGCTATCGTAAGCTACAACACCGGCCGAGACAATGTGTTCTACGGAGTAATCGGTAAAGAGGTTATTCGCCTCGATATCACTAGTCCAACGAGCATCGTTGCCTCGACACTAAAGCTGTTGGCGCCGACCTACCAAATCGGCTCACCAATTGCCGCTGTCGGCTCAAGTGGTGCGTTTGTACCAACTCCCGTTGACCCCAACGAAGTTGTGCCAAATCGCCCGCAAGTTCCGCAAGCTGGCAATCAACCTCAACCAGCTGGCACTAGCCAGACGACAGACTCTGGCTCATCGAGCTGGACGCCGCTCGTTATTGGCTCGATTGTCGCAATCGTGGTCATGTTGGTTGTCGTTTTCTTCATCCTTCGGCGAGTCCTGCGTAAGGCTCAAAGTGGGATGTCCAACAAGCTTCCGCCAATCAGTCCTGGTCATCCAGGTCCAAGCGGAATGAGTAAACGCCCATAAGTCGCTACCAAGATGTGTGGCGTGAAAGGTCAAGTCAAACTCCAGACCCAGTCTCCAAATCGAGGCTGGGTCTTTTTTTTAGCAACAGGTATCCTGTTGCGCAGGGCGTAGCCAAAGTTGACGACAAAATGCAGGAGGCAGTTATTGGAAGAATTTTGGCGAGTAACTAATTTTCAGGTCTCCTGAAACGCAGACTCGTAGCTCGAACTGAGTTTTTGAGAATCAAAACCGAGACGTAGTTTTCGTCAGAAAACGAGCACTCACTAAAAATTTCGAGGGAGTCGAATTATTTTGCGAATTTGAGTGAGAATCTATAAACTCCGCAACTAAGTTTTCTTCCTATGGCGCAATCGATTAAAATTGGATTGTCCCAAAGCGAGAGGTTGGTATAATCAAACCCTTAATAAATAAAATGAAATTCGAATCAGAAAAAACAATCTATTCTCAAATCGGTGCAAACAGAATTAAAACTGTATTTTTAATGGCAGTTTTTACGGTTTTTATTACCGCTGTTGTTTATATCTTTACTCAGGCTTTAGGTTATCAATCAAGCTCGGGACTCTTTTTTGTAGGCATTGCTTTAGTAGTAACAGGAATTATGAATTTTGTCGCATACTACAACTCTGACAAAATGGTCATGAAAATGGCTGGCGCCCAACTTGTCGATGTCAAAACTGACCCCCAGCTATACAAAACTGTCGAAAATCTCTCAATCGGCTCCGGTTTGCCTATGCCCAAAATTTACATAATTCCTGACGAAGCCCCCAATGCTTTTGCTACAGGCAGGGATCCAAACCACGCTTCAATTGCCGCTACAACAGGACTAATCGCGATTATGAACAAAACTGAACTAGAAGGTGTTCTGGCTCACGAACTAAGCCATATTGGCAACTATGACACTAGACTTATGACAGTTGTAGTTATTTTGGTCGGAATAATCGCCATGCTTGCTGACTTTTTCGGCCACTTTATGTTCTTTGGCGGTGGAGATGATGATCGTGATTCAAAAAACAGCCTATTTATTGTGCTTGGCATTCTTGCTGCAATTCTTGCGCCAATTGCTGCTCAACTGATTCAACTAGCCGTATCTCGTAAAAGAGAATTTTTAGCTGATGCTACTGGTTCGCTTTTAACGCGTTACCCAGATGGTTTAGCTGACGCTCTGGAAAAAATCGCTGCCTATCAGCGCCCAGTTAAAAGCGCCACTCCCGCCACCGCCCATCTGTACATCGCTAACCCGCTTGGTACTGGGCATTTCAAAAAATCATTCGCCAATCTTTTTTCTTCTCACCCACCGGTCGAAGAGCGTATTAAAATCTTAAGAGAGATGTAAAATGGCTATCAAAATCGATCTCAAAAAAATAAGTACGCTTGCCCAAATACCGCTAACTGATAAAGAAATAAAAACACTTCAGCCCCAACTCGAAAGCATTTTGAGCTTTGTCGAGCAAGTATCAAATATTCCAGACCAAAAAGCGGAGAAAAACAGCCATATCGACCAGATTTCCCAGTTGCGCCCAGACGAAGCCAACTCTGAACGAAGCTTAACGGCCGAAGACGCACTCAAAAACACCAGCACACACGACGGAAGCTCATTTGTAGTAAAGGGGATTTTTGAATAATGTCAGACCTTAAATTGCTAACTATACTTGAGGCCCACAAAATGCTCTCTGCTGGCAAGATTAGTTCTACCGAACTAACCAAGTCGGTTCTCGAAAGAATCAGTGCGCGCCAATCAGTTGGTGCTTTTATTACTGTCGATCACGCTGGAGCCTTAGAACAAGCTAAACTTGCAGATAGTTTTTTGGCCGATAATTCTCCGCAAAATACACCATTACTTATGGGTATTCCGGTCTCAATAAAAGATGTTATTTCGACTAAAGGTCTTCGCACGACTGCTGGTTCAAAAATCCTTGAGAACTACATTCCTCCATACGACGCTACAGTTGTCTCTAAGATTCGCCAGCAAGGGGGAGTGATTTTAGGGAAAAACAATTGTGACGAATTCGCCATGGGTAGTTCGACCGAGAATTCTGCTTACTTTCTTACCAAAAACCCTCACAATCTCAAAAAAATCCCTGGAGGTTCTTCTGGAGGTTCAGCCGCAGCTGTGGCTGATAATCAATCTTTATTATCAATAGGCACAGACACTGGTGGATCAATAAGACAACCAGCTGCACTCTGTGGCGTTGTTGGTCTCAAACCTTCCTACGGCAGAGTCAGTCGTTACGGGCTGATTGCCATGGCAAGCTCACTCGATCAGGCTGGTCCATTTACCAAAGATGTCGATGACTCTGAGGCCGTCTTTAAGCTCCTCTCAGGTGTCGATCCTTATGATTCCACTACTCGTGAGTTTCAAGCCGATTACAAGGCCAAAGACAAGCTCAAAATCGCTATTCCCAAAGGTATTGCAGACAAGCTTAGTCCTGCTGTAAAGGAAAACTTTGAACTAGGTCTCAAAAAGCTAAGTGATACGCACGAGATTACCGAAATCGATTTGCCTAATCCTGATTTGGCTTTGGCTGTTTATTACGTACTGATGCCGTCAGAAGTATCTTCCAACCTTTCTAGGTTTGACGGAGTAAGGTTTGGCAAGAGCCGTAAGTTTTTTGGTACAGAAGTCAAAAGAAGAATAATTTTAGGCACATTTGCTCTGAGTAGTGGTTATTACGACGCCTATTACAAAAAGGCGCTTCAAGCTAAAAGTTACTTAAGCCAAAAATATAACGAGGTATTTGAAAAATTCGACCTAATCGTTACGCCAACCACAGCTACCAGTGCTTGGGATATTGGTTCAGTTACTGATCCATTAGAAATGTACCTATCAGACCTTTTTACAGTTACTGCCAATGTAACCTCATTGCCAGCTGTTTCCATCCCTTTTGGTACAGAGGGAAAAATGCCGCTTAGTTTGCACTTTACTGCAGGTTACGGGCGTGAGGATTTGCTGTTTAAAATTGGACGTGAAGTAGAAAAATATGAAATATAAACCAACCATAGGATTAGAAATTCACGTTGAGTTAAATACGAACAGTAAGATGTTTTGTAACTGCTCGGCCAAATATTTTGGGCTTTCACCTAATACTCACACTTGTCCAGTATGTCTCGGGCTGCCCGGCGCGATTCCAGTACCAAATCAGCAGGCGATTAAGTCGCTAATCACACTCGGTCTTGCTTTGGGTG
>CAYQLK010000011.1:12897-20896 GCA_964418515.1 uncultured Gammaproteobacteria bacterium
GTACCAAATCAGCAGGCGATTAAGTCGCTAATCACACTCGGTCTTGCTTTGGGTGGCAAAATCCCCGATAAGTCAAAATTCGATCGTAAAAACTATTTTTATCCTGATTTGCCAAAGGGTTATCAGATTTCGCAGTTTGATCTGCCGTTTACTTCGGCTCTAAGGCTAAAAATAGGCGAAAGGGTAATCAAAATAGAACGTGCCCACATGGAAGAGGACACAGCAAAACTTACTCATGCCGAGGGTCTGACTTTAATTGATTTCAATCGTTCTGGTGTACCTCTAGTGGAGATCGTATCTGAGCCCGATATTTTTTCTTCCGATGAAGCTGTCGCCTACGCTCAAGAAATTCAAAGAGTAGTTAGATATTTGGGTATTTCTGATGCCGACATGGAAAAAGGCCAAATGCGATTTGATGCCAACGTCTCTGTCTCTGACAAAGCTCGCATTTTAGGGACCAAAGTCGAAGTCAAAAACCTCAACTCATTCCGCAGTCTCAAAGCCGCGATTGAATACGAAATAGTCAGACAATCTGAAGCCTTAAATAAAAAAGAAAAAATCTTCCAAGAAACTCGTGGGTTTTCACAAGAGAAAAACCAAACCTATTCACAAAGATCAAAAGAGTCTGCTCATGACTACCGATACTTTCCAGAGCCTGATATTCCTGTTATTGCAATAACCAAGGCTGACACAGACTCAATCAAGGCTTTAATTCCTGTATTACCAGAGGAGGAAAGAAACAATTTGGTCACGAAGTTTGGCATAGAAAAATCAATGGCTTCGGATTTTGTTGACCGACCAGAAATATTGGCTTTTTTCAAAACAGCTGTAAGTGATTACGAAAAGACTTTTGCTAAATCACAATCTGCTCACGCGGTAAGAATTGCTAACTGGTTAGCCTCAACTGTGTTATTTACACTCAAAGAAAAAGGCTTAACGCTTTTTGATCTCAAAATAACACCTGCTTCAATTGCCGAATTAGTTTATTTGGTGGACCAAAAACGCATTAGCTCAACCCAAGCCAAAGAAGTTTATGAAATCATGCTAGCCGATGGTCGAATGCCTCAAGCGATTGTCGAGAAAGATGGTTTTTCGGTTCTATCTGATAAAGGCGAACTTGAACCTGTCATTGATGCAATTATTAAGGCTAACCCCAAGGTCGTTGATGATTATCGAAATGGCAAATTAACTGTTTTGCAATATTTAATTGGCCTTGCTATGGCTCAGACTAAAGGTAAGGCTGACCCACAGTTAACCAAACAACTTTTTGAACAAAAGCTTAAGTAATTCTTTTTAATTACTATAAGATATGTTAATATATCCAAACCAAAGTTAACAATTTTTTGGAGGACAGATTGTCTCAGTCTGCGAAAGAAGAAGAACAGGGCACCAAGTTGCCTTGGGGCTCGAACACCGCAATGGTTCGAGTAGCCGAAGCAATGCAGGAGGCAACTCGCAATTACGTCATTAGGATGGAAAACCTTAAGCAGGCACTTGCTGATGGTAGATTGAGTCCTGAGCAGTTTCGCTTGGCTATTATGCGTGAACTTCGCGACTCTGCAGCCGCAAAAGACGAAGCCGTCAAGAAGGTGCTCGACGAATACGCAGACTAATATTGTCTGCACAATCCAAACTTGAGGTGGTCTCACCGAGTGGCAGTTTTTCTGTCGCTCGGTATTTTTTTTTGAAACTTTTGCATAAAAGTTAATTTGTGTTAAATTCTAGATATGTCTAAAAACAGATTTGGAACAATTGTTACGATTTTAGCTTTGTCAGTTGTCCTCACAGGATGTATTGAACAGGCGCAGGTCACCAACCCTTTAGACAATCAATCTACAAGTAGCGCTCAAACAAATAATATGGAAGAACTAAAAATTGAAGATACAGTTGTTGGTACTGGTGCAGAAGCCGTTTCTGGTAAAGAAGTAACAGTACACTACACAGGCACATTAACTGATGGAACCAAATTCGACAGCTCAGTTGACCGTGGTGAACCGTTTACATTTAACCTCGGTGCAGGAGAAGTTATCGAAGGTTGGGATAAAGGTTTTGCAGGTATGAAAGTTGGCGGTAAACGCAAACTAACAATTCCTTCCGATATGGCCTACGGTGAACGCGGAGCAGGCGCCTCTATTCCACCTAACTCCACCCTTATTTTCGAGGTAGAGCTTTTAAAGGTAAATTAAAGCTTCATAGTTTTAGGTTTCCTAAAACGCAGGACGTAGCTTAAATGAAGCTAAATTTTGCTGGAAGCAGAAATTTAGTGAGTTTAAGCGAGTAACTATTCCACCAAACTCCACCCTTATTTTCGATGTCGAATTACTTGGAGTTAAGTAGTTTTAGCTAAGGCTTAATTATCGTTTTTAATCCCTATTTCTTTGGTATACTTTCACCATAAGATTATTCCTTAATGTCTACAAAGCCTGATTTCGTCCACCTACATGTTCACACTCAGTTTTCTCTGCTCGACGGACTTAGCCGTATTCCTCAACTTGTCGAAAAAGCCAAAAATTTAGGCCAAAAAGCTATAGCCATAACCGATCACGGCAATCTTCATGGCGCGATTGAGTTTTATAAAACTTGTGTAGAAAAAGAAATTAAACCAATAATTGGTGCCGAAATATATGTTGCTCGCAAAGATTACACACAAAAAAACTTTGATAATGGCAATGAAACGGACCACTTAACTCTACTTGCTCAGGACTTTGAGGGTTATCAAAATCTCATGCGTCTCCTGTCCGAAGCTTCAATTAATGGATTTTATTATCGTCCACGCGTTGACAAGGCGCTCCTCAAAAAATATTCCAAAGGTCTTATTGGACTCAGTGGGTGTATGTCGTCCGAAGCAGGCAGGTATCTAATCGACGGTCAATACGATAAAGCTAAAAAGGCACTACTAGAGTACCAGGCCATTTTTCCAAAAGATAATTTTTATATCGAAGTTTACAACCACGAGTTTGATAAATATTTGCCCGCCCATGCTGTGGGTAGTGACATCTACAACGACTTACTTCGTTTGTCGCAAAATACCAAAAAAGCCCTCGAGGGTTTGATCAAGCTATCCAAAGAACTCGATATTCCAGCTGTAGCCACGGGGGATTTACATTACATTGAGCCGACTGATGCTTTTGCTCAAGATGTTTTGGTTTGTATTCAGACAGGCAAAACAGTCAACGAGGTCAACCGTCTACGTATGGTCGATGCACCTGTTTATTACCTCAAGTCGGGCGAAGAAATGGTTGCGTTATTCCCTAATAATCCGGAATTTCTTGAAAACTCTGTCAAAATCGCAGACAAAATTAATATTGAAATTCCACTCGGCCAATACCATTTTCCGTTATTCGAAGTCCCAGGTGGCGAAAAGCCCGAGGTATTTTTACGGGAAGAGTCGTTAAAAGGCATAAGGGAAAAAATTAGCCCTGTAGACGACAAAGTCATGGAAAGATTTGAGTACGAGCTCAAAGTTATTATAGATAAAGGTTATTCTACCTACTTTTTAGTCGTGGCAGACTTTATTAGAGCCGCCAAAAAACAAGGCATTGTTTCTACGACCCGTGGTTCGGCTGCAGGCTCGTTAGTTTCTTACGGTCTAGGAATAACCACTGTTAATCCGCTCTTTTTTAAGCTTCCTTTTGAGAGATTTCTTAACCCATTTAGGCCGTCCTTGCCTGATATTGATGTCGATATTGCTGACTCGCGTCGCGACGATGTTATTAATTACGTCAAAGAAAAATACGGAGCAGAAAAAGTCGCTCAAATTGGCACACTAGGAACAATGATGGCCAAAGGTGCCGTTCGTGACGTCGCGCGTGCTCTTGGTTGGCCTTATTCCAAAGCAGACCGTATTTCCAAACTAATACCGCTTGGTAAACAGGGTTTCCCAATGACAATTAAAAAAGCCATTGAAGTCACTCCAGAGCTAGGTGAACTATACAAAACTGATACCGAAACCAAAGAACTACTCGATACAGCCATGCAAATCGAAGGTTTAGCCAGACACACCAGTGTTCACGCTGCTGGTGTTGTCATTGCTCCAGGTCCTGTGACTAATTTCACTCCGCTTCTCAAAGAGAGTAAGGGTGAAGTAATTTCTACACAATATGATATGCACGGCGTTGAAGATGCGGGACTTGTCAAAATGGATTTCTTGGGAATTAGAAACTTATCTATTCTGGGTAACGCTGTCGAAATCGTTGAGCGCGAAAAAGGCATAAAAATCGAACTCGAAAAACTGGACTTTGATGATGTTAAGGCCTACGAAATGATGGCAAGAGGCGAGACCATGGGATTATTTCAGCTCGGCGGCTCAGGAATGACTAGATATCTAAAAGAGCTTAAACCTACGAATATTTTCGATATTATGGCAATGATTTCGCTTTTTAGACCTGGTCCTATGGCTTCAATTCCAGAATTTATTGAGCGCAAACACGATGCGACTAAAATCAAATATTTTGATCCTCGTATGGAAGAATTCCTCAAAGAAAGCTATGGAGTTATTACCTATCAGGATGATGTTTTATTAACCGCTATCAATATCGCAGGCTACAACTGGGAAGAAGTCGACAAATTCCGAAAAGCCATTGGTAAAAAAATTCCTGAAGAAATGGCCAAGCAAAAAGACAAATTTATTAACGGCGCAATTGAACATGGCTTGTCCGAAGCTCGAGCTAAGGCACTTTTTGCCCTAATTGAACCGTTTACAGGCTATGGTTTTAACAAAGCTCACGCCGCTTCTTACGCCGTTGTTGCTTATCAAACAGCTTATATGAAAGCCAACTTTACGGTCGAATTTATGTGTGCTGTTATGACTGCCGAATCAGGCGATACCGAAAAAATCGCTCAAGCCGTCGCTGAGTGTGAGCGTCTCGGTATCGAAGTTCTAAGTCCAGATATCAATCGTTCTGATATTGGTTTTACAATTGAAACCGACGAAAAAGACAAAAGGGCGATTAGATTTGGTTTATCAGCAATCAAAAATGTTGGCGAAGCTGCTATTCATTCCATATTGGAAGCTAGAGAAGAATCAGACTTTAGCTCTCTTAATGACTTTTGTCGCCGCGTTAATCTTAGAACAGTCAACAAAAAAACCTTCGAAAGCCTAATAAAAGCTGGAGCTATGGATCTTTTTGGTAAACGCCAAGCAATGCTAGATATTATTGATGCACTAAGAGCGACAGGACAGTCTTTAAGTCAAAAGGTTTCAGAAGGGCAGGGACTGTTGTTTGAAGAAGCTGACTTAGAGATCAAAAACCCCTCTCTAGACGACTCTCCGCTTACCGAAAGTCTCAAAAACGGCAAAGAAGCTGGGGAAAAAGAACTTTTAGCTTGGGAAAAAGAGTTTTTGGGTCTATATCTGACGCGACATCCTATTTCTGGCTCCCAAACAAAACTTAACCACTACGCCACACACAAAATCATCAACCTCAAAGAGGATTATCAGCCGGGTTCCAAAGTCAAAATCGGCGGAATTATTTCCAGCATGAGACGAACTTTTACCAAGGCCAAGGGTGAAGAAATGGCTTTTATCAAAATCGAGGACGAGACAGGTACAATGGATATTGTCGTTTTCCCAAAAACATTCTCACAATTTAAGAGTGTACTTAACGAGGACGCAATTGTAATTCTTGAAGGCAAACTAGACTCCCGCGAAGAAGAAAGCGCAATTTTGGCAGAAATAATTACTGATTTGTCGATACTGCCTGATGTCACACCGACGACTGTGATGGCTTCAGCTAGTAGTCATATTCCACACACACCTTCAACTCCAGAGGGCATTGGCATTATTATTCCCAAGCTGGCATCACGCCAGACCCTCCATTCAATCTACGAAATTCTCAAAAAGTTCCCAGGTCAAAAACAAACTTATCTTCTTCTCGAAGGTACGGACGGGCAAACCCGCAATGTGCCTGTTCCATTTGGCGCCGAACTAAGTGATAATCTTATAAGTGATCTTTCGCTTCTTGGTTGCAAAGTCGAAGCCTTAAGTGTTAATATCTAGCCCGCAAAAAAAAATGATAAAAACAGAAAATTTTTCAGTGGGCGATACAGTCAAAGTCCACGTCAAAATTAAAGAAGGAAACAAGGAACGTGTCCAGATTTTTCAGGGCATTGTTTTGTCGATTCGTGGTCAAAAAGACAGCCAAACTTTCATGGTTCGCAAGATTGCCGTCGGCGATGTTGCCGTTGAACGTATTTGGCCAGTTAACTCACCATCAATTGCTAAAGTCGAAGTAGTTAAATCCCCATCCAAGCCAATTCGTCGCGCAAAGTTATTTTATATGCGCAAACTAAAAGGGTCGGCCGCAAAAACTATCTAAGTAAACAACTTATGTCGCTGGTTCCTCCCAGCCAAGAGTTTGATAATAATCTCTTTCCAAAAGCTAAACTAATTGCCGGTTTTGATGAGGTTGGTCGTGGTTGTTTTGCTGGTCCACTTGTTGTTGCTGCTGTCATTCTTCCACCAAGTCTCACACTTCCAGTCCCATTCGGTGACTCCAAAGCACTCAAAGAGCCATATCGAACAGAGGTTGCTAAATTTTTTAAAGATAACGCTATTGAATATTCAGTTGTCAGAATTGAAAACGTTTTAATTGACACTATCGGCATTACCAAAAGTCTTGAATATGCTTTTGACAAAGCTATTCGGAGGCTAACCAAACCCGTAGACGGCATTGTACTGGACGGTAGACCTTTGAGAAATAATATTCCCATAAAACAAGAAGCTGTGATAAAAGGAGATACGTTGTCAGCCTCAGTTGCAGCCGCTTCGATTATTGCTAAGGTTTATCGCGACAAATTAATGATTAATCTTGCCAAAAATTATCCTAATTATGGCTTTGAACAACACAAAGGCTACGGAACCAAATATCACAGGGAAAAAATACAAGAATTTGGACCTTGTGCGCTGCATCGTTTATCATTCTTAACCAAACACAATGTTTTCAGCTAAACGCCAAATCGGTAACACATTCGAGGACAAAGCTCTTAAATACTTAGAGGACCAAGGGTATGAGTTAATTGAGCGCAACTATCTAACGCCATACGGGGAAATTGATTTGATTATGTCGGATCACAAAACAGGCGAATATGTTTTTGTCGAAGTAAAATCCTCCCAAACCTCTGTCTTTGGTTCGGCTGTGGACAAAATCAATCGAAAAAAAATGGAAAAAATTCACAAATCAGCTCTTGTTTATCAAAATACAGTAGGGAAATTCATTACCATGCGCTTCGATGCCGTTTGCTTTGACAAAGCTCGCGGTTTCGAAACCGTTGAACACTACAAGTCTATTTCGGTTTAGTTGGAGTTTAGGTCAATTCCGATTTCGCAGGATTCTGACCAGCGACCTTGAGAATCTCTAACTCGGCTTTTGACTGTATAAACTTTCTTTTCACTGTAGCGGTAGCCAATGCTGTTTTCGACTCGGCCTTCTTCACTGTCCCAGCTTCCGTTGCCATCAAAATCCCATTGATAGTTAACAATCGTAGCTCCATCAGCTGATCCTTCAGTCGTAAATGAAACTTGATATGGATCCTCAGGATTCCATCTTGCTCTCATTTTGGTACATCTCGGGTTAAGCTTAATTATTACTTCCTCGGTTGTGGTTGTTCTAACAGTTGTTTGAGGCTGTGTTTGAACTGTTTGTTTTGGCGCAGTTTGCTGAGTCGTTTGAGTTGTGGTCCCTTGTGTGTTTACGCCTTGTACTGACTTAGCTGGAGTTGGAGTAACTGTCGTAATAGGTGTTATGGTAGCTGAAGGAATTGGACCTTCGGCAATCTCTTCATCTTTTGGCTTATCTTTAGTTAACGCATTAATTATTAGTGCTGACAATAAAACTACAACAGCTATTGCAACTACACCACCAATGAGAACTGGCAAATTAATCGCACCACTTCTAACCAAAAATTTGTTTTTCATTTAATATATTTTTCTTTAGGCAGGGGATTTATAAATCTGGTCTATATTTACCACTTTTCACACTATAAGTCAATTTATAATTCA
>CAYQLK010000011.1:20996-26210 GCA_964418515.1 uncultured Gammaproteobacteria bacterium
TAGGTAACATCCACCAGCCATTTGACTGGGGCGAGGACTTGGCTTTCGAGCGAAAGGACTCCGCTCATGGTGAGCAGGTAAGCAGCACCTAGTCCCAAACCCACCACCAAGGCAACGCCTCCAATGGCAAACCAGATCAACTCATCCTGCACGACTTTCACTCCCTTATTTTGTGCGGAACATGTGTGTTGATTATCTGTGTCACCTCAGATAGTGCTTTGACCAAATCATCGTTAACGACGACATAGTCATAGTCACTTGAGGCGAGCATTTCCATCACGGCTCGACCGAGACGCTCTTGGACATCTTCCTCGCTCATTTTTCCTCTTCGTGTCAATCTGTCTTTCAAGACTTCAAGCGATGGGGGATAAACGAAAATCGATGTCGATTGCTTAGGAAACACTTGTTTGACTCGGGCGGCCCCGCGAACGTCAATTTCCATCACGACATTTTTGCCGCAATTAAGTGCTTCCTCAACCGGTCGCCTTGGTGTTCCATAGTATCGATCGCGATAGACTTCCTCGTATTCCAAGAAATAGTCTTCGCTAATCAATCTGCGGAACTCGTCCGTGCCAACATGGTCGTAGTTGTCGTCGATTTCGCCCTCCCGAACCGGTCTCGTTGTCATCGATTTAGAGAAAACACAATTCGGGACAGTGTCGGTGATGAACTTAGCGAGTGTGGTTTTGCCGCAACCGCTTGGCCCACTGACGATAAAGAGTTTGGCCGCAATAGTCATTCGGCTTCGTTTCGTTACCTCTCCCTTTCGAGTGACACGATATTGTTTGGGCCGTCCTCAAAGTTAGTATCGATTTCAGTCGTTGAGACATAATCGAAAATCGAAGGACGGACAGTGTATCCGCAACTTTTGGCCACCTCGTGGGCGTTCCAAAAAATGCGCCTGTGGCTGGCGGCGTTACCAATCAGGTTGGTCAGCTGCATCTGGCTGTCGTGGTCAGTAAATCCTTTGGTCAGATCAGCTTTGAAGTTTCTGATCCTCTCCTCATACTCACTGACCAAACTAGCGACGACACTCAGCTTGTTGTCTACACGCGCCTGCGTCTCTTGTCGAAAATCTGCTTCCTCAAACGCTGGGTCTGCGTCGAAGATTGCGACGAATTCTCGGCGCTTGGACGAATTTATGGCGTGACGGATTTGTCGGTTTGCCGAAGTAATGAAGTGCTTGTTGTGCCCGAAAGCCAAACTATATAGCACCACAATCATCAAGCAAATGATAATCACGTCAACCAGTGAGCGGACTGTGTCAAAAACCCACATTGGTAGCTGGTTTACCTTTCTGCTCTATAAAAGTGCAATGTTTTCGGATTGCTCCGATTAGTGGAAATTATAAACTATAGGGCTTAAATAGTAAAAAGCCGTACCAGTGTTGAATGATACGGCTGTAGTTTGTTTGAAGGAATCTTATTCAGACTCCTTTCGACTTGAGGCAACGTGTTGCCCTCCGGTTCTGAGGCGGTTTGCTGCCGCCAATTCGACTTCGCTCGAAAACCTTGAAGGTTCGCCGCGCTTGATTGGCTTGCCCCAGAAAGTTTTCGAAATCCAACGAAAAATCTTCATTCCTAACTTAACTCTCCATTTGTTGAAGACAAGCTGCAAATTCTATCAGATTCAAATGTAATAACAATACATAGTGTTGACATTACACGAATATTGTGTAAAATGAATTTAGTTAGTGTATATAAAACAATAATTAAATATGAAAAAAATAGAAATGTTCTTAGCCACAATTATTAGTGCTGCACTTTTCGGTTTATCTTATTTTTCGATTTTGCCATTTTCGCTTACCGAGGTGGCCGGTTTTGTTACAGGTGGAATATGTGTATGGCTAGTGGTTAAAGAAAATATTTGGAACTGGCCTGTTGGTATTTTGAATAACATATTTTTTATTGTTTTATTTCTTCAAGCACGACTTTTCGCCGACACTGCACTTCAAGTAGTTTATATTGTTCTTGGAATTTTAGGGTGGTACTGGTGGTTAAAAGGTGGCAAAAATAAGTCGAAGCTGAAAGTTGCAAACACACCAAAACAAACAATGACTTGGTTGATCGCTATTTCAATTATCTCCACGGCAGTCCTAACTTATGTCCTTATTAAAGTTAATGATTCAGCCCCATTTCTCGATGCTGTCACCACAGTCCTTAGTTTGGCAGCGCAATTCTTGCTAACCAAAAAATATATTCAGAACTGGTACTTCTGGATTACTGCTGATGTCATATACATCTACCTATATTTCTCCAGAGGACTTTCACTGACCGCCGTACTATATGGAGTCTTTATGACAATGTGCATTGTTGGACTTATTAAATGGCAAAAATCACTCAAATGAAAACACCTAAAAAACTTTATAAAACCGCAGTCGTTATCGGCAAGTTCTATCCGCCACACCTTGGACACAAGTTCTTAATCGATACTGCTCTAGAAAATAGTGAAAAAGTAACCGTTATTGTTTGTGGTAGGTCCAATCAGTGGATTGATCCAAAGCTTCGTTACCAGTGGATTAAGCAGATTCATCCAAAAGCCAGAGTCATTCTTATTAATGACGATGAACTAGATGATGACGACACTGAAGGTTGGGCCAAGGCTACAATCAACTGGCTTGGATATGTACCTGACGCCTGTTTTACATCTGAAGATTATGGCGACCCATGGGCCAAAGCAATGGGATGTAAGCATTTTCTAGTCGACAAAAAACGCGCTACAATTCCAATTTCTGGCACCATTGTCAGACAAAACCCGCTTGAAGCACTTGATTTTCTTCACCCAATAGTCCGTTCTTACTTTGTCAAAAGAATAGCTATTATTGGTGCCGAATCAACAGGTACCACAACACTAGCAATCTCGCTTGCCAAAAAATATCAAACCGCTTGGGTGCCCGAGTTTGGCAGAATGTATTCAGAAGGCAAAATGACTAATCTCCTTACCAACTGGAAAACGGACGAATTTGATTTTATTGCCAAATCACAAACCGACCTTGAAAACAAACTTGCGCAAATTGCCAACAAGGTACTAATACTAGATACAGACGCATTTGCAACTGCGCTTTGGCACCACAGATATATGGGAAGTTACTCTAGATCAATTGAAAGATTTCTTAATACTCACCCCAAGCCCGACTTATATATTGTTACAGGTGATGAAATTCCATTTGTTCAGGACGGAACTCGCGACGGAGAACATATCAGACACGATATGCAAAAAGAGTTTATTCGCCAACTTGACCTTCGCAAATTGCCTTACGTTTTGGTTGAGGGCAGTCCAGAACAAAGGTTAAAAATTGCCTCGAGAAAAATTAACACTATAATTAAAGATAACTATGAACAAAAAGCCAACGCCAAAATACGACCCCAAAGCATTCGACAGGCCGTCAGTGACCGTTGATGCATTAGTGTTTACTATTCTTGATGATGTTTTAAAAGTCGCGCTTGTCAAAAGAGCAAGTGAACCATTTAAGGATTACTGGGCGCTCCCAGGTGGATTTATTGACATGAAAGAAGCGCTGGAAGAAACAGTCAAGCGCAAATTATCATTAAAAGCTGGCTACGAAAATCTTTATCTCGAACAACTCGCTACCTTTGGCGACCCTAAACGCGACCCAAGAACCAGAGTTATTACTGTCGTTTATTTTGCTCTAACTAGTGCTGATAATTATCGCTCTGTAACTAGTGAGTCTGTAACTGATTCACAACTCTTTGATGTCAAAAAACTTCCAACTGAATTAGCTTTTGATCACAAAGAAATAATTAAGTTTGGTCTTAAAAGACTCAAAAGCAAAATTCAGTACTCTAATATTGCTTATGGGTTATTGCCCAAAGAATTCACACTAACAGAACTCCAAAAAGTCTACGAAGTAATTCTTGGAACGACGATAGACAAGCGTAATTTCCGCAAAAAAATGCTGGCTACCAAACTACTAACCAGTACCAAAAAGAAAAGAGCAGACTCAGCCCATAGACCGGCAGAACTCTTTAGATTCCGCACTACTGATCTCGAATACTTCAACTAATTTACCCCTTATTTTAAGTACTTGACTTTTTTAAGACTTAGTGTAATAATTACACCATAGCTCGTTAAAAACAAAATAAAAAAGATAAAGAAGTGTCATAAAAGTTTCACTTCTATTCGATTTCAAAACCTTAAATGTTTGGGCAACCTTCATTTATTTTTTAATCGATAGATAGTGTACAAAAGACACGAAAGGAATCAAAATGACCAACTCGCCCTGCAACAGTTGCGGACGGTACCAAACCAGATCTGTAACCGTTGACGCCATGGTCGTAAACGAAATAGGGCAGATTCTTCTCATCAAAAGGAAGAACCAACCCTATCGAAACCACTGGGCACTCCCCGGTGGCTACCTCGACCAAGACGAAACAACAGCTCAAGGCGCGCTAAGAGAACTCAAAGAAGAAACGGGTTTGTCTGCTGATAATGCAGAATTCCTCGGCTTCTACGACGACCCCAACCGCGACCCCAAACAAAACGTTTCCTTTGTCTATATGGTTAGTCAATTTACTGGCACTCCAAAAGCCGGTGATGACGCCAAGCAAACAAAGTTCTTTGGTCTTGGCTCTCTTCCCGACAACATCGCTTTCGACCATCGGTCGATCATTGCCGACTTTAGCCTCAGGCTAGTCGGAGAAAGGCTCTAAACACCATGACTCGCGAAAATCTTATCCTTCTGACCGACAGCTACAAGGTCAGCCATCACGTCCAGTACCCGCCCAATACCCAAGTCGTCTACAGCTACATCGAGAGCCGCGGCGGCAAGTGGGACCAGACCGTTTTCTTCGGTTTGCAGTACATCCTTAAGAAGTACTTCACTGGCGCAGTAATCGAGCCTTGGATGATCGACGAAGCCTCCGAAGTCTCGGCCGCTCACTTCGGTGATGGCAGGATCTTCAACCGCCAAGGCTGGGAGTACATACTTAGCCAGTACGGCGGTCGGCTTCCGCTCAAAATCAAGGCAGTGCCAGAAGGCACCGTCGTCGACAGCAAGAACGTTCTGGTCGTTATCGAAAACACCGATCCGAACTGCTTCTGGCTTACGAACTACATGGAAACCCTGCTCATGCAGCTGTGGTATCCGGTAACCGTCGCCACCCAAAGCCACGAAATGAAGAAGATCATCCGTCACTACGCAGCCCTCACCGGCGGCGACATGGATGTCAGCTTCAAGCTCCACGACTTCGGCTT
>CAYQLK010000012.1:0-14359 GCA_964418515.1 uncultured Gammaproteobacteria bacterium
AAAATTAACAAGCTTAAGTTTTCTAATTAACATAATTTACTTTCGTCTTTGACATCTCGGGCAAAAATGAGTTCCCCTACCGCCAACTACAATACGCTCAATTAGTGTGTTACAAACCTTACACTCCATACCAGTCCTGTGATACACGTTAGCATAAGTCAAAAAAACACCCTTTTCACCACCCAAATCAACATAACTACTATCAGATGCCCCTTTATGTTTTATTCCCGTTTTAAGAGATTTAATAATTCCATCATACAAAGCCAAATAGTCACGATCAGTCAAATCAACTATTCTCTCTTCAGGGTGAATTTTCGCCAAAAATAAGGACTCATCTGCATAAATATTTCCAATTCCCGACAAAATCTTCTGATCCATTAAGGTTGGCTTAATTTTTAAATTCTTTTTCTTAACCAAAAGCTCTTTGAGTTTATCTTTACTAAAACCACGCTCTAACGGTTCAGGACCAAGTCCAACAAAAAAACTCAAAAGCTCAATTTCTTCTGTTTTTGTAACTAACAACCAACCAAACTTTCGAATGTCATTAAAATAAAGCACACCATTATCAAACTTAAAAACTGCGTGCGTTGATTTATTTGGTACTGGCAAATTAAGTGGTGGTATCGGATGACCACCTTTTACTCGCCCGCCTTTTGAATCTTCAAATATTAATTGGCCAGTCATTTTTAAATGAATTAGGAGTGAATTACTGTTATCAAAGTCAATTATTAGTACCTTGGCTCTTCGCCTAACATCTTTAATCTTTGCTCCGATAATTTCTCCCTTGTCTCCAATGAATTTTTTCGGATTATCGGTTTCTACTGAAAGTAGCTTAAGTCCAATTACCTCTTTTTCTAATCCTCTCTTGATTGTTTCAACCTCAGGTAGTTCAGGCATATTTTTTAATTACCGCCTTAATTCCCTTTTCAAATTCTTCCTTAGAAAACTCTTTCGACCTCTCCAATATTTTATGCGTATCAAACTTCATCTTCTCAAATTTTTTAATCGCACTTATCAAGCTTTCAACATTAGCTTCATCAAAAAATATTCCGGTCTCTCCATCAATAACCGACTCTTTAACTCCGCCTTGCCTTAGAGCAATCACAGGCTTACCAGCTGCCATAGCCTCTACAGCAGTCATGCCAAAATCCTCTTCTTCAGCTGAAAAAATAAATGCCTTAGCTTTTGCATAAACACTCCAAAGCTCATCATCAGGCACAAACCCCAAAAATTTTGTTTTATTACCTGCAATTTGTTTTAAACTTTCCATTTCTATTCCTGATCCCACAATTACTAAATTTATGTTTAACTTCTTGGCTGCCAAAACTGCCAAATCAACTCTCTTAGCTCGAGCTAATCTTGACACAATTAAGTAGTATTCACCTTTTTGAGGCTTAATTGCCTTTTTAATGTCAATTGGAGGGTAAACAACTATTGAATCACGGCGATAGAATTTTTGAATTCTTTTTTGAACTTCTTTTGAGTTAGCAATCATCACAGTTGGTTTTTGTGAGACCTTAAAATCAACCTGCCTCAGCCAAAAATTCATAAACTCTCCCACAATTCGACCCGCAAAACTTTTCTTCCAATTTCTGGCCGTTGGGTACCCATACAAATATCTAGGTGGCGTATGACAGTAACAAATATGAACTCCAGTAAAATTAACCGCTTTTGCAAAGTAAGTATTTGTAGATGAAATAACAAGATCATAACCACTCAAATCAAATTTCATAAATACCATCGGTGCAAATATTCTCATTGGTGAAAGTATTTTTGGAAACATTGGAATTTTTTGGAAAAAACTTTCCACAATTTCGGTTTCGGTTAAATATATTCCACCCTTACCAAACTTAGATTTATCAAAATACGAGGTATAAACCTTAGCTGACGGATACATTCCAACTAATGTTTCTAGGACTCTTTCTGCTCCACCATATTCAGTTAAAAAATCGTGTACTAGGGCAATTTTAATATTTTTTTTCATTAGATTTAATAACTAAAACTAAAACAAATGAACACCTTTTAACTACTTATATTAATTTGGTTTGATTATCATCTTTTTTAACTACACCTATTGGCAACTTTGCTACCAAAGATTTAAACTCCAACCGCTTAAAAAACTCATGCATTCCATCCCAATTAATCTCCGAAGGAATATTCTCGCATTCAAAATCAAACGGTACTTCCTTGTCCAAAATAACTAAAGACCTTGCCTTAAAAGCCTGCTCCTTTCCGTCAATCAGTTTCTGTTTTATACCGCCCGTTATCTGATCAATGTTTTCATATATTCCTTCAAGGTCACCAAACCTATTAATCAAATCTGCAGCCCCCTTTGGGCCAATCCCATTAACACCTGGAATATTATCAGAGCTGTCGCCAACTAAAGATTTATAAGTAATTATTTGGTCAGGTGTTACTCCGTAACGTTCTTTAACCTTGTCGTAATCAAAAATAATTCCTTCAGTTACCTTTGACCCTGCGGCCCAAACTCTAATTCTCGAATTAACCAACTGCAAACCATCCCTGTCTCCCGACACAATATAAATATACTCATCACTATCTCTCTCCACCTTCTTAGCAATTGTCGCAATCAAATCATCAGCCTCATAACCGTCCAGCTCAAAATATTTAATATTAGAAGAGTCCAAAAACTCTTTAACTAAAGGAAGTTGTGGATACAAATCTTCAGGGGGAGCACTTCTTTTGGCCTTGTATGCCTCGTATTCAATGTGTCTAAATGTCGGCGCAGCTCTGTCAAAAGCCACCACTATTTTTTCTGGCTTAAGTTCAGCTATTGTACGCAAAATAATGCTACTAAAACCATAAACGGCGTTGACAGTCTCTCCATTTTTTGTACTCAAATATGGAATAGCGTGATATGCACGGTGAAATACCGAGTTACCATCAACGACAATAAATTTTTTGGTCATGATTTAATCTTAACTCAAGCTCTTGGATGCTTCGACTTTTTTAGCCACCATTGGTCTCGATCCTGCAATTTTCTCGAACTCTTCTGATTCCATTGTCTCAACTTCTACTAATCTTTTTACGACCAAATCCAACACTTTTTTATTTTTCTTTAACAACACAACCGCTTCTTTGTAACCCTCATCAAGTATTCGAACTATTTCTTTATCAATTTTGGCCGCAAACTCTTCAGAGTATCCAGGACCAGAATCAACTCCCCACACTCCAAAGTCTTTTTGACCTCCAACATTAATAGCTCCCAAATGACTCATACCGAATTCAGTTACCATTTGCCTTGCTATATTTGTTGCCACTGATAAATCATTAGAAGCTCCGGTCGAAACCTCGCCATAGACCAACTCTTCAGCTGCTCTACCGCCCAATAGTGTCGCAATTTGTTCAAGGAGGTGTGATTTCTTTTCCGTCGTTCTATCAACAGAAGGTGGAATCAAAGTATGCCCACCAGTCATACCCCTAGAAACAATAGAAATTCTATGCACAGGATCCATATTCGGACTAAAGTGAGCAACAATTGCATGTCCACCCTCATGATACGCAGTCATTTCCTTCTCTTCTTGGCTCTGCAATCTTTTCTTCTGTGGTCCCATTTTTACTTTGGTAGCAGCTTCTTCAAGCTGCAAAGAAGTGATTTCTTTTTTACCTTCTCTGGCGGTAAGTATTGCTGCTTCATTCAACATATTTGCCAAATCAGCACCAGAAAACCCAACTGTACGCTTGGCAATTTTGGTCCAATCAACGTTTTTAACAAATGGCTTACCTGCTTTATGAATCGACAAAATTGCTTTTCTCTCCTCAATATCAGGCAGTGACAAGACAACAGTCCTGTCAAATCTTCCAGGTCGCACTAATGCCGGATCAAGCAAATCCGGTCTATTGGTTGCAGCCATTACAATCACATTATCGTTCGGATTAAATCCGTCCATCTCAACCAGTATCTGATTCAAAGTCTGTTCGCGCTCATCATGCCCGCCCGACATACTCATTCCTCTTTGGCGGCCAATTGATTCTATTTCGTCAATAAAAATAATTGCGCTTCCAGAAGCTTTCGCATTCGCGAACAAATCACGAACTCTTGCTGCTCCTACACCAACTAACATTTCCATAAATTCACTACCAGCCACGGAGAAAAATGGCACTCCAGCTTCTCCCGCTACCGCTCTAGCAAGTAAAGTCTTACCTGTTCCAGCTGGACCAACCAATAACACTCCTTTTGGAGTCTTAGCTCCTAGTGCAGTGAATTTTTTCGGATTCTTCAAAAACTCAACTACTTCTTCTAACTCCTTTTTAGCTTCATCAACTCCAGCAACATCTTTAAATGTCGCAGTTGGATTATCCTTACTAAATCTTTTAGCTTTTGATTGACCAAAAGAGAAAACCGAATTCGCACCTTCTCTTGCTTGTCTAAAAATAAGAAAAAACACGACAATAATTACAATAATTGGCAAAAAGTTAATCAAAACTGAACTAATTAGCTCACTTGTCGAATTATCTTTCACTTCATAGGAAATTTTTGAAGGATCAATACTGCTTGCCGAAAAAGTCTCAACTAGCGATTCATTCTTCTCTTTTTGTGCAAGTTTTTCTACTCCATCTTTATAGGTCAAACTAACTTTATCCCCATCGACCAAGACATTTTTAACTTTATCCTCTTTAATGTCCGCCAAAGCTTGAGACAAAGTTATTTTTTCTCCAGCCACTCCACTACCCGAAAAATTAAAAAACACCATAAAAAGAAGTAGTGCCATAACACCATAAATCAAATATCCGCGCCAAGGGCTACCCTTACCAGATGCAGGAATAAGAGTTTGTTTTTTTACTTTATTTTTAAATTTTGAATTAACTTTTGATATTTTTCTCATATTTATCTAACTACTGTTCCATCCTCCAATTCTCTAACAGGAGAAACAATTATAGCCTTACCATCTTCATCAGCAGCAAGTATCATGCCCTGAGATTCAAGTCCTGCCATTTTTTTTGCTTCTAAATTAGCCACAATTATTATCTGTTTACCAACTAAATCTTCTTTTTTGACCGCATCCTTAATTCCAGCCAATATTTGGCGAGTATTAAGGCCTATATTTACAGTCAATTTGACAAGTTTTTCGGATTTTTCTACATCTTCAAAACTCTCAACTGTACCAACCCGCAAATCTAGCTTTGCAAAGTCGTCATAAGTAATTGTCGGCTTAAGAGGCATAAAATTTATCTTGTTAAAACTAGCGCCAAGTATATCAGCTCAAGTTTTTTAATAGCAAGCTCATAGTTAACTTTTTATGTTAAAATCCACCTCAGTTAATTCCAACTTCATGGAGAAACCGTCCTTTGACAACCCCATCCTCCGGCCAAACACAAATGAATGAGAGTCGTCGCACAGCCGACTTTGCATCCATCGAATCAACTGTCAGATACCAGCTCATCAACGCCCTTGGCGTTATGACAGGTTCCTGCCAAGTGCTTGGCCACGCCCGCCACAGCGAGACCGAAACCAACTACCTCGTCATCATCAATCCATTCGACGGCCCACCTTTTCTCGTCCGCACAGAAGATCGCGCCCTCGACAATGATCGAGCGCTAAGTTGGAACGTTCCGACTTCTCCTCGGGACAACAGTAATAAGAAGTACAACATTCGCCTTGGCAGGTATCACCACTACAAGGGTAAAACCTACCTTGTGCTTGGCACGGCTGTCGACGTGGACGACGAAGACTCAGAACCTCTTGTTGTTTACGTTCCACTCTATCCTCACGACGGACACGCCATCGCCATCCGCCCTAAATCCATATTCGAAGGCTTCGTCGAAGTCCTAAGCAACTGGCCCAAAGAAATCGTCGAAGTGTTCCCCAACATGGGTGAAAACTCACAACAGAGGCGCTTCAGCTTCATCCCGTACTAACCCTAAGTACACCATCCAGCTCTCCCCTCAAAAGGAGAGCTTTTTTTAATTTGCTTCCATTGAATCAGCGATTCTTTTCAGTTCTTTAGCAATCTTTTTCAAGATGCTTATTATTTGCATTGTGTTTGCATAATCCATAATTTTATCCACCTCATTATGTAGCATTCAGGCCAAAAAAAACCGCCCCAAAGCTGGTAGCGGTATATATAACCTTTATTGAACCCATTATATCGCAGTTCATGCTTGCACAGCAAGCAAACAAGCTCAATATTTCGCTGTGAACGCCTTTTGTTTTGCGACGGCAAAACAAGGTGCTCGACGACACCAGTCCAAAGAGCTGAAGTGAACAGTGAAATTAAATAAAAAATGGCTTAAAAAATATCAAAGCAGTCTCATCGCTTTCCTAACTTCCCTCATCGTTTCTCGCGTAACTTCACTCGCCCTTTCCGTACCATCTCTTAGAACCTCCATCGCATCTTTATCGCTAATTGTTTCTCTTTTTTGCCTAATTGGAGTTAAAAAATTATTAATTTCGTTGAACAAGTAGTCTTTTATCACCA
Source organism: uncultured Gammaproteobacteria bacterium (assembly GCA_964418515.1). GTDB lineage: Bacteria > Patescibacteriota > Microgenomatia > CAYQLK01 > CAYQLK01 > CAYQLK01. The sequence goes on from CAYQLK010000012.1 coordinate 6,441, forward strand.
CATCACCCAGCTGCCCTTTTTTATAATCATCCTTAAGAGAATCCAACATAGCTTTATTCTTCATAAAAATATCCAAATACATAAAAACCACATTGCCTTCAATATGCCCAGGATCTGTCGCTTTTATCCTTGTTGGATCTGTATACATCTTATTTATCTTCTTCTTTAATTCTTCAACAGAATCTTTCAAATAAATTGCATTCCCCAAACTCTTACTCATTTTTGCTTTACCATCTAATCCAACCAGTCTTGGCATTTCACCTACTCTTGCTGCAGGCTCAGGAAATACATTCCCATAGATTTTATTAAAACTTCTGGCAATTTCTCTTGTCTGTTCAATATGAGGCACTTGATCCTCGCCAACAGGTACAAGATTAGCCTTCACTGCCAAAATATCTGCAGCCTGAGACACTGGATACATCAAAAATCCCAAAGGTAGTGATTCTTGCATATTTTTCTGCTTCATTTCATCCTTTACGGTCGGATTGCGTTGCAAACGAGATACTGTAACAAGGTTTGCAAAAAAAACTGTTAATTCTGCTATTTCTGGAATTGCAGACTGCAAAAAAATCGTCGCCTTTTTAGGATTAACGCCGACTGCTAAGTTGTCTTTAACCACCTCTAAAACATTTTCCTTAACTTTTTCTGGATTATCAAAATTATCTGTCAAAGCTTGCACATCAGCCACCAAGACATAAGTATCAAACTCATCCTGCAGTTGCACTCTATTGGCAAGTGAGCCAAAATAATGACCCAAATGTAATGGCCCAGTCGGCCTATCACCAGTCAAAATTCTCTTTTTCATACCCCTTATTGTACTTTAAACAGATAGTTTTACTCAAAAATGATTGAAAATTATGCTAAAAATTGAGAGAATGCCTCGGCACTTCAAATAAATATATCTTGGCGGCGTAGCTCAGTTGGTAGAGCACGGGATTCATAAACCCGCGGTCGTTGGTTCGAGCCCAACCGTCGCCACTACTTTTTTTTGGAATACAGTTCGATGTAACCACAAGTTACACACTTATACGCAACTATATTAGCTGAATTTTTTAACCCCCAGCCTAGTAGATTTATCTTTTCACCCCATTGCAAAACCCCTTTTTCGTAATTTCCTGCCCTATCAGGCACAACACCCTGCCCCATCTTAGATTTACATTTCGGACAAATTTTAGCTTTTTCTACCCCCATACTTCTAAAGCTTAACAAAAAAACCGACCCTATTTAGAGTCGGTTTTTCCTTACTTGTTGCGGCGCGTAGAGTCGAACTACGTATCTCCAGATTATGAGCCTGGCGTGTTCCCGGTACACCACACCGCTATATTAAAATTATTCAACTGTCGCAGAATTCTATCACTTGAAGCTAAAACCGTCAATTAAAACAAGAAATCAAGCCATTTTTTCCAATTAGGAATCTCATCAACTTTTACCACAGCCTCAGGTGTTGCCTGTTCTTGTTTAAAAATCACCGTTGATTCCCCTTCAATTCCATATCCCAGCTTCTCTCTTGCCTCTTTTTCAATAAAAAAATTAGTCTGTCTATAAGCCTTTTCTTCCTTCAATTTGGTATTTTCAGCCTCAAGTTTTTGCATTTCTGTTTGAGTCTGCTCAATTCTATCGCCACTATCAAAAAACTCTAAAAACTGCCTTGTAAAAACAATTATTAGCCACAATCCAAACGCTATCATTATTAGTTGTATTATCCATTTTGATCTCATATTTCCATTGTATCTTTTAAAGACCAAACGTAAAAATTATTAACCAAAATCATACTTGACAGTACTGTTATACATAAGCTACACTATCCCATAGTTCATAATGCCCCAGGGCAATCAAAGCTAATTTACCCTGAAATTTGATTATTACTTAAAAATTAATTATGGCAACAAAATCAGATCCAATTGCCCTTAAAAATGCCCACCAAACATTTATCGATCACCTTCGAGGTAAAAACAGAGCATCTGCTACGGTTCTAGCTTATGGTAAAGATATTGAGCAGCTTGTAGCATTCCTACAAGAACTGCAAAAAAACCATGTTCACGAAGTCTCAACAGCTGATATTAACGCTTTTTTAGCCAAGCTCGGCAAAGAAGGATATACTCCAAAAAGTGTCTCAAGAAAGCTTAATTCAACCAAAACATTCTTCCGTTTCCTAAAAATTGAAGAAATAATCACAGACGACCCTTCTGCAATGGTCGCACACCCCAAATTCGAAACCAAACAGCCTCGGGTTCTTACACCACTTGAATATCGCGCCCTACGTGATGCTGCTCGCAGCGATGCAAGAATTTCTGCCGTAATTGAACTTTTGCTTCAAACTGGTATGCGTATCGGAGAACTCGCCAGAATCAGAATTGAAGATATTTTTCTTTCCGAAGGCAAAAAAGAAGGCAGAATCTACATCCGCCCATTCGAAGGTCACACTGAACGCACAATTCCACTCAATGCTGCTGCCGAAGAAGCAGTCAAGCGCTATCTTAAAGAACGTAAAGAAGCCAAACCTGATGACAACTTGTTTGTTACCAAAAACAACAAACCTCTTCTTATTCGCAACATCCGCACAGCAATCGACCGTTACTTCAAAAAAGCCGGTATTGCTCATGCCAAAGTCAACGATCTACGCCACACATGGGTACACCACCACCTTTCAAGAGGTACATCTGTTGTACTTATTTCCAAACTTGCTGGACACAAAAGACTATCAACAACTGAACGCTATCTTGGCTTAATTGAACCAAAGAAAAATTCAGAAAAAGTCAAACTCGAAGAGCTTTAAACTTTAAGCTCAAATATTTTTGGGATTTTTGTTATTTTATTACTTAAAACTACTTACTTATCCTTCTTCCCTCTTGTTTTATCAAGCTCTGATGAAATCAATCCATACCCAACAATTACCATAATTGGTATCAAAAATAATCGCCAAAACCAGCTAAGATAAAAAATTAAAAACAATCCACCGAGTCCTGCTAAGCCAATCATTGCAATAATTGTGTAACGCTTCAACATATTTATTAGTTCTAATATATTTTACATCTTTGTCACAGGCAGATTTTTGAAGTAAAATCTCCTTTGTCCAAACAGGAGACAGTCATGGGCGCGTAGCTCAGTTGGTTAGAGCGCGACTCTTATAAGGTCGATGTCCTTGGTTCAAGTCCAAGCGCGCCCACATTTTTTCTTGTTTTATTAGCCAAGTTTTGCTCGCTGAACAATTTGAGGCTCAAGCACGGTGACATCCTTACCGAATTTCTGTCTCGACAGCTGTGTAATAATTTCGGCTAATTCCTTATTTTTTACATCCTTGCTTAAATCTCTCGTGGTATCCATCGAGAACGGCTCAAGTGGTTCGTTACGATAAATGGTTCTAACATAAGTCTGAAACCGAGCCACGTTTGTTAAATCAAACTCATTAAATACTCCCTTAAACTCATGAGTTAGAACATTCGCGTCATCAGTACCAACCCTAAAAGAAATTAAAGTACCCACATTACCAAACACAGCATTTTTCACATTATCTTCCATTTGATTAATAAATTGGTTAGCGACAATCAAATTCAACCTATATTTCCTCGCCTCAGACAAAATTTCCGCAAATGTATCAGTAGCAAAATTCTGAAACTCATCAACATACAAATAAAAATCTTTCCTTTCAGCCTCAGGCATGTCTTGTCTACTCATTGCAGCTGTTAGTATTTTTGGGACCAAGATAAGTCCCAAAAATTGAGAATTTTCTGGGGTAATCTTTCCCTTAGAGAGATTAATCAGTAATATTTTTTGATTATCCATCACCTCGCGGATATCAAAAGCACTCTCAGATTGCCCAATAATATTTCTAATCATTCTGTCAGTCACGAATCTGCCAAATTTTGATGCAAAATATCCTAAAGTCTCCGACCTGTGATATTCATTTGTGTTGGCTATTTCGTCCGTCCAATATCTTCTTACCACTGGATCGGTTACTTTTGGCAAAATCTCTTTAACATAATTTAAATCAGTTACAGCTCGATATGTTTCAATTAATGTCGCTCCTGGCATACTCATGACTGTCAACATTGAATTCCTTATCGCATGCTCAAGCCTCGGACCAACAATTCCCTGATGGTGCGGGTCGTAAAGTTTGTACATAAGCCCAATAAAGTTTGAAATAATCATTCCCTTTTGCTCTTCCGTGTGTGCTTCGATGATATTTAGCCCCATTGGCCTTTCCATGTCAGAAGGATCAAAATATATAACATCTTCGGCTCTTTCTTTTGGTATTTTTGTTAACAAATCCTCAACAGCATCACCATGTGGATCAATAAAACAAATACCCTTTCCAGCCTTAATATCCTGCAAAATCATCGATTTAAGTAGCTCCGTCTTTCCTGTACCTGTTCGTCCAATAATATAAACATGCCTTCTTCTATCATCATCCCCTAAATAAACATTTCGCTCGGTATCTCTAAAAACACTTTTTCCTAAAAGCAACCCTTCAGTCGCCATATTCGAACTAGTTGGAGCTCGTTTAAAATTCAACCAATGAATATTTGGCGTCTCTACACTTTTATTTGGAAAATGAAACAAACTCGCAAGTTCTTCAATATTTAGTATCGACCCTCGACCTCTTACAGGCATATATCTGTAAATAAAATCTTCCATAAAAGCCCGCTTATTCCCTACTTTTTCGGAAGAAAACTTATTAAAGTCTGAGCTAAATTGTGAAAAAGCATTCTTAATGTTGTCAAAGTGAATTTTTGAACCTTCTTTTGTATTACTGGAAACAACAATTCTTACTAACGTTTCCAAACCCAATTTTGACATCTTAGATTCAACTGCTTCAATCTGTCTTGGATCACCACTGCTCTTTGGACCCCTGTCATCAGCCGATACATGCTTCTGTTTCGCCACAAACGCTTTAGCTGCATCTTTCCACTTAGAATCAGCCCCTGAAACCAATATTTGAATACAAGCCCCCTCACCTTCCTGCAATGAAGCCAAGGGGGATGTTAATGATGACAAAGGATCAGTTACTAATTCTTTATAAGTTTTGATAGGGAAATAATTCGCCTTACTCAATTTCATTGCCCCATAACTTACTTCCCCTGTCTCATTAAAAATATTGTATTCCTCAACCTCCTGAACCATTGTTCCAGGATAAGTTGCATAAATTTGCTTCACCAATAAGTCCTTATACTCTTTAGGTGTTGAGACATAAAATCTAATATCGCCAGGCAATGCCACAATCTCAAACGAAATATGATCTTTAGGTTTAAGAAAACTTAAAAAGCCTTCCGGCACAGAAAGTGCTGACAGTGAAGAAAACATCTGTTCGATTGCATCGATTTTAACCTCGTTATCCCTTGGCACAGCCACAGAAAGCAAAACAAAATTCAACGATCTTTCCTCTCTATCTTTGTTTCTATATTTAATCGCCCCAAAATACGCCCCAACCGCACTGGTTACACCTAATATTAAAACCACTCCAATTATTGTAAGTAGTGTGCTAATCAAGCTAGCTAAATCCAAATCCATTTTCCCTTACGCGGCTCCTTTCAATTTTGACACTCTATTTCTTACCTCTCTAAGCCAACTAGATGATTTATCCACGTCACCCTTCCCAATCAAAACCTCATTGGACAAGTGTTCCGGCAGAACCTTTACTGCTTCAGCATCAATATTTACCCCTCCAATTGCTTGTACATGCTCAGTATGACTTTCACCTAAACTCCCTAAAGGTTTTGCGCCTTTTATATCTATTTTTGGCAAAACTGGCTCAAAGTGCACTATTTCTTCAGGCACAAAATCAACCCTCTCTTCTGGAAGCTGTGTCGTATCTACTATATCGTGATTATTGGCTGTAAGTTCACTCATTAAGGGCAGATTAAGGGCTCCTAAGCCCAGCTTAATTCTAGCAAAAAAATGCTAACCCTTTTTATCCGATTCTATTTTCTCTCTCCAAGCATCAGCAACCGCCACCGCAACCCTATCCGTCACACTCTTGTCTAATGGATCTGGCACTATCTTATTAACAGTTGGTTTAGTCACTGAAGCTGCAATCGCTTCAACTGCCGCTAGCTTCATTTCCATCGTAATTGAAGTAGCTCTAACCGACAAGGCGCCCTTAAAAATACCAGGAAAAGCCAATAAATTATTTATTTGATTATCAAAATCAGATCTTCCAGTTCCCACAATAAAAGCTCCACCCAATCTTGCTTCTTCAGGCATAATCTCTGGATCAGGATTAGCCATAGCAAAAACAATCGCTTTACTGCTCATCTTTTCAATCATTGTTTTATTGACAATTCCACCTTTAGAAACCCCGATAAAAACATCCGCTCCAACTAACGCATCCTCAATTGCTCCGGTTAATTTGTTAAAGTTTGAAATATCTGCAATTTCTCTTTTATACTCATTCATACCTTCTCTGCCATCATAAATAATCCCTTTTGAGTCAACCAATATTAAGTCCCCCACACCTCTCCTAAGTAATAATTTCGAAATAGACATTCCCGCAGCTCCAGCACCCGAAACAACAACTTTTACTTTTGTAAAATTCTTATCAACCACTTCTAAAGCGTTTTGAAGCGCAGCCAGTACTACTATAGCCGTACCCCATTGGTCATCATGAAAAACAGGAATACCTATTCCCTGCAAAGCCTCCTCAATTACAAAACAATTGGGAGCCGCAATATCTTCTAAATTTATACCCCCAAACCCTGGCGCAATATTTTTAACCAAATCAATTATTGTTTGATTATCTTGAGTTTTTATTAAAATCGGATAAGCATCCACCCCACCCAGCTCTTTAAACAAAACTGCCTTCCCCTCCATTACTGGTAACGCAGCCTCAGCGCCAATGTTCCCCAATCCCAACACCGCAGACCCATCAGTCACGACTGCCACCGCATTCCCTTTGCCTGTAACCTCCCAGGCCCGAGTCACATCCTCAGCGACATATTTCGATACCTCAGAAACTCCAGGAGTGTAAGCCAAACTAAGATCTTCTCTATTTTCAATCTCTACCTTACTGACTACAGCTAATTTTCCACCAAACTCTTTGTGATAACTGATACTGTCAGTCTTAGTCATTTATTTTTATAGTTCACCAAAAATTATTTAACTAATTCTGCCTCGATAACAGCACGCAAATTAGACAAACCCTGCCCATGAGCAATTATTTTATTATTGACGATAAATGTTGGGGTTGATGAGGCTCCTAATATATTCGCGTCTGCCATATCTTGATCCACTCTTGCCCTGTATTTTCCAGACTTAAAATCCTCTTCCCATTTAGCAAAATCTGGAACAACTGCTTGTGCATAAGATTTCAAATCATCGTCAGTAAGTTTGGTTTGATTTTCATAAGTTTTGTCGTGCATCTCAAAAAACTTACCCTGAGCACCCGCAGCTTCTGCAGCTTCTGCGGCTCGATATGCAAACGGGTGAATTTGCGTTAAAGGAAAATGACGATAAACGAATCGCACACTCTTGTCTTTGTATTCTTCTTCCAATTCTTTAAGCGGTTGATAAACCGCACCACAAGCTGGACACTGAAAATCACCGTACTCAACAACTGTTACTTTTGCATCTTTTGCCCCTTGTCTTGTCCAGCTGTCCTCACGTACAACCTTGTCATACAATTCGGGCTTTATATCAATTGGAGCATCGACCGTGGCATTCACTGAAGGCGCTTTTGCTCCACCTGTTGTCTTCCAAACAATCACCATGCCAACAATTAGTAACACTGTTGTGGTAATCGCGAACCAAGCTACAATAGGAATTCGACTTAACATAATTAGCTTTTAATTTTACATATCTTTTTATAAGGTTGCAAAACTAATTTTGCATTTGGAGATTATATTCACCCCAAACTACCTTAGATATTTCTGCAATTACTGCGGATCTCTCATCAACATCCCCATCCAAAAACTCCGTATAAACAG
>CAYQLK010000012.1:14459-25694 GCA_964418515.1 uncultured Gammaproteobacteria bacterium
GCAATTACTGCGGATCTCTCATCAACATCCCCATCCAAAAACTCCGTATAAACAGCCAAAATATATTCTCCATTTCCACTGTTAACAATTGCCCCATCATGAGTCAATGCGTCCAAAGTTCCCGTTTTATGGTAAATAACCTCCGCGCCACCAATACCTGCTGGTATCCTATTTTCAGTCTCCGTGTGATCCATAAAAGACAATACTTCTTTTGTATTTGTATTGTTTAACAATTGTCCTCTATATAACTTTTCCAAAAGTACTCGAAAATTAACTGCAGTTATGGAGTTATCAAATACGTCAACATCAATTAAACCCAAACCAAGCGCGTAATTTTGCAGGTTTTTATATCCAACTGTGTTATTGATTGTCTCCCAAGAATTATTATCTGAGACTTCCAAAGCCAGTCTTGCGTGCTCCCTCAGTGCTATTCCTCCCACACTCTTATCCAAACTAACTACATCTCTTTCAACCGCATCATACAAAGCAGAAACAGCCAAAACTTTCATCGTCGAAGCCGCAGTAAATACTTTGTCATCGTTTATTCCCCAAGTTTCATTCGTAACCAAATCCTTAAAACTTACTCCAATTTCACTTTCGTGTTGATTAACAATCTCATCAACCTTGTCCCGCATTTCACCAAAATCAATCTCTTTTCTGATTTCTACACTATTTTCCGGCAAAACAGATACTTGATTTATCTGTGTCTGAGGCTCCATCTTAATTTCAACTTTGGTATTTAGATTCCCCCAAAAAACGCTACTGGTAATAAAAATTAGAGCCAAAACAAAAGCTCCCACAAAAGGTAAAAACATCTCCCCGCTATTCTAGACCAATAAAATATGAATATTCAAACCAGAATCAACTAAACACCTGAGCCAAAAACAATCTCGTTTAACTTTTTACTAATCTCAACTGGATTTTTTGCCTGCCAGACATTTCTACCGACCGCAAGCCCTGTCGCTCCAGACTCAATTACGGTTTTGGTCATCTTCAAAAACTCTGCTTCTTCGCTCGCGTCACCGCCGGCAATCATCACATGTGTTCTTCCTGCAGCCTTAACAGTCCACTCCATATTTTTCAAACTCTTAGGATAACTAACCTTTACAAAATCAGCCCCAACTTCCATACCAACGCGTGCCGCATAAGCAATTATTTCTGGTGTTAATTCTCCAACCAACTTACCTCTCGGATACATCCACCCAACTACTGCCAAACCTTTTTCGTGAGCCTCACTAACTAGTCTTGCAAACTCCCTCATCATAATGTGCTCCGACGGCGCACCGACATAAACCGTGTAGCCTACAGCCACAGCCCCCAAAGCTTTTGCCTCATCAACCGTACAAAGTTGTGAAGAAATTGGATCATCCCTATGAAATCTTGTCTTTCCGTTGACCTTAATAATTAAAGGAACTTTACCTTTATATTTTTCATCCTGATAATATTTTTCGGCTATTCCACGTCCAACAATTACACCACTGTAATAGCCTGAAACCGCAATATCGAGTATATATTTTGGATCAATGTTATCTTCATTAAAATCAATCGTTCCGTGCTCCATTCCTTGGTCATAAGCCAACCAAAGGGCTTTTGAATTTTTGGTTAAAAGTTTAATTGATTCTTGAGTTGTCATTTTTTTACAACTTGGTTAAGTGCTGGCTGTCCAGAAAGAACTGCAATGATATTTTTTGCAGCAATTTCACTCATACTCTGTCTAGCTTTTGTTGTAGCCGAAGCAATATGAGGAGTCATCACCAAATTAGGCACACTCATTAGTTCTGGTGATATTTCAGGCTCAAATTCAAACACATCAATTCCCGCCCCAGCAATTTTGCCAGACTTAAGCGCATTAATAAGTGCCGCCTCCGACACCACTGGACCACGAGAAGTATTTATAAGAATCACATTTGGCTTCATAGCTGCGAACTCTTCTTCATCAATCAAATGTTTTGTTTCGTCAGTTAGTGGTGTGTGAACAGAAATAATGTCAGATTCTCTCACCAATTGATCAAGGTCGACTTTTTGTATCCCAAACTCACCCTCCATCAAATCATTCCTCATCATATCCTGATACAAAACCTTCATCTCAAGTCCTGCAGCGCAAATTTTGGCTAAATAACTACCAATTCTACCCATTCCAACGATTCCAATTGTCTTACCAAACATTTCTTCTCCCACCAAAAGTGCGGGCTCCCACTGTTTGTATTTACCATCTCTGACATACTTGTCAGCTTCCACAATTTTTCTGGCTACAGCCATAATTAGTGCCAAAGAATGTTCTGCCACCGCTTCCGTCAAAACTCCAGGCGTATTAGTTACCGCCACATTTTTTGATGCTGCGGCATCTAAATCAATATTGTCAAAACCCACTGCATAATTAGCTACGATTTTTAGGTTACCACCTGCCGACTCTAAAACTTCAGGAGTTATCTTGTCAGTTAGTAGAGATAAGATTGCATCAACTCCAACAATCTTTGTCTTCAGTTCTTCCATAGTTAACACTCTATCCTCTGTATTTATTTCAACCTCGTACCCTGCTTCTTTAAGCATACTTATTCCAGGTTCGGGAATCGGCCTAGTTACAAAAACTTTCATAATTTATTTTTCTCCTCTATCTCAACAATATCGCATTGCATCAGTTTTACCAAGTTTTGTTTGCAACTTCCAAACAAAAATGCTAACCTTGCCACCCTATAGTTCGCTGAATAAGTGGGCTTGGAAATTTCGCACTTTACAAGGACAAAAAGGATGGTCAGACTTCCGCGCTTTCTAACTCGTGATGTCTACGACAGTATCTCCCCCGCCGACTATCGGTACTGGGATTCCGATGTTGCCAAATACCTCTCCGAGAACGCCTTCACTCGCTACCTTCTGCAGGTTGAACTTGCCCTCGTCACTGTACTCAACAGACGAGGCATGGCACCAGACTCTGCAGTCGCTCAAGTCGAACGTGCCGCGAAACAAATCACAACCCACCAAATCTATCAGGAAGAAAACCGAATCAAGCACGATATTCGTGCTCTGGTCAACCTGATACGTAACCGTCTGAGCAAAAAAAATAAGCCGTTCGTTCACACACCGGCTACTTCTTTTGACATCAGAGACACCGCAACATCAATGCGCTTTAGAGATGTGACAACAAAAGTCGTCATTCCTGAGCTCAAAAAACTCGAGCGATTCTTGATTGAGCTTGCTTCTCGCGAAGCAGAAACAGTCGAGGTCGGCCGTACCCACGGACAACACGCCTCACCCCTCACCTTTGGGTTTTTTGTCGCAGGCTTTGTCTCAAGACTTGGCCAGTCGATTGAAAAACTCGAAACTCTCGCAAAGGAGCTCGAAGGCAAGTTCTCAGGCTCGGTTGGAGCCTACAATGCCTCCTCACTCTTCTTCGACGATCCCGAGGAATTCGAACGTGAAATCCTCTCGATTCTCGGCCTTAAACCTGCCGAGCACTCGACCCAAATCGCTCCGCCAGAGCCAATGATTCGTCTGATGGTAGAAATAACCATCGCACACGGAATCGTTGCTGATCTTTCAGACAGCCTCAGGCATCTGCAACGGACCGAAATCGGCGAAGTTGGAGAACCGTTCGAGGAAGAACAGGTCGGCTCTTCGATAATGCCGCAAAAACGAAACCCGATCGGCCTCGAGAACGCGAAAAGTCTCTGGAAAACCAGTATTGGCCGTCTAGTCACGGTTTTCCTAGACCAGCTCAGCGAGCACCAAAGAGACTTGACCAACTCCGCCTCAGGTCGAACCTACGGCGAAAGCGTCAACTATCTCGTTGTTACCGCCAAGAGACTCAGTCGCATCATCGCCAAGCTCGAAGTCGATCAAGACAACATGTCGACCAATCTCAACCTCCAAAAAGGTCTGATTCTGGCCGAACCACTCCAAATCATCCTCGCCTTCCTCGGCCACCCAGACGCGCACGAAAAAGTACGTAAACTAACACAGCAAGCGATTCGTGAAGGCAAAGGAATGGAAGACATTCTCGCAGTAGATCCAGAGCTTGCTCCGTACATCGCCAGAATGAGCCCCAAACAACTTCTGGTTCTGCAAAACCCAACGCTCTACACGGGCATCGCCAAGACCAAGACAGGTACAATCGTCTCCAACTGGAGAAAACGACTCAACCTGTAAACAGCTCCATCCACACCAAAGCCCCATTAGTCTTCACAGACTTAGGGGCTTTTTTTGACTTTTTATTCAGAGTGCGGCAACTATTAAACTCCCCTTAAGAAAATTAAATTAGCTTAGCTTTAAAATCTTGATTTTGACTAACTACTCTTTCCATCTCTTGAGCGGTTAATAATCCTCCTTGGGGTCCCATAACGGCAATTACTCCAGCACTCTCCATCGTCCCCCAAACCATCGCTGTTGGTATATCCAAACCCTTAGAAATAGCTACAGTAAACCCTGTAGAAAAAGCGTCACCACAACCAGTTCTATCTACAATTGGCGCATCAAATATTCCACAATTCCAGTAATTTTTTCCGTCCGTTGCATAAGACCCAGAGGGGCCATCGGTAAGTACTGCAATTTTTGTTCCCAAATTAATTACTCCATCCAATAATTTTTTGACATCATCCGAAGAATCATAACCATCTCCTAATATTCTGGCCGTCTCTTCTCGGTTCAAAAAAACAATTTCACTACTCATAATCACAGGACCCATCACTCTCATTCCAGCTTTCATCTGATGACTCCCAGGATTGTAAGCTAGTTTTGCTCCCACTCTTTTTACATACTCCACAGCTTGACTATGCATTTTTTCAAATCCATTACCCGTCGAACTTAGATAAACCCAAGCAGATTTTTCTAAATCAGGTAGTTCATAAACTCTCGGCTCGTGATATACAAACAATGTTCTCTCTCCTTGAAAAGAAATCGCCGTTGTGTAGTTACTTCTCTTATTTTTTTCAACCAAAACATAATTAGGCGAAACTTTTTCTTTTTTTAGTTCGCTTACAATTACTTGTCCGACTTCATCATCTCCAATTTGGGTATAAAGTGCCGAATTAAGTCCGAGCCTAGAGGCTCCAACTGCAACATTAGCTGAATTGCCACCGATTGTCGTAACCAACTCCTCAACTATTATTTTGTCTCCGTAATTAAACGCAATTACACATTCTTTAGTGTCAATACTGCAGTAAGCAGTTTCTTCAGGAACGACATTAAAAACATCTCTCGATGTATCCCCAATCGCAATCAAATCAAACATTTTATTTAATCAAACTCTTTACTTTTCTTATAATATCTTTTGATCTTAGCAAGTAAGCATCCATAAGCTCATCTGGTTTACCTGATTCACCAAAAGTATCAAGTACTCCCACCCGTGCCATAGGCACTGGACAGTTTTCACTTAAAGCTTCGGCCACCGCGCTTCCAAGTGCACCATTAATCTGATGTTCTTCAGCAGTCACGACCTTTCCTGTTTTTTTGGCCGACTCAACTATTGTTTTAACATCTAATGGCTTAATTGTGTGGCAGTTAATTACCTCTAACTCAATCCCATCTTTTGATATCTCTTCAGCAGCTTTTAACGCCTCAAAAACCATTACCCCGCAAGCTATCACTGTTACATCTTTACCTTCCCTATAAACTTCTGCTTTACCAATTTCAAATGGTGTTCTATCAGTTGTAACAGTCGCAACATTTTCTCTACCAAATCTTACATAGGCAGGTCCGTACATTTTCCCAACCGCAATTGTTGCTTTCTCACATTCAACCCAATCACAAGGCGCAATCACTGTCATATTTGGCAATACTCTAACAATCGCCATATCTTCTAAAGCTTGATGTGTTGCCCCATCTGGGCCAACACTAATCCCCGCGTGAGCCCCTGCAATTTTGACATTTGCTTTTGAGTACGCCACCGACACCCTTAATTGATCCCAATTCCTGCCTGGATTAAATACAGCATAAGAACTAATAAACGGCACCTTGCCAGACAAAGCCATACCAGCCGCTATCCCCATCATATTTTGCTCAGCAACTCCTACTTCAATAAATCTTTCAGGAAACTCCTTTGCAAATGCTGCACTTCTCGTCGAATCAGTCAGATCTGCACAAATAACCACCACATTCTCGTCCATATGTCCAAGCTTAACCAAACCTGTACCAAACCCATCTCTTGTTGGCCTTAATTCAGGACTTGTTAAAAAATCTTTAGCTAAATAATCTTTATAATCACTCATGTTCTGCTCTTATCCTCCCTCTTAATGTTCTTAATTCGTGTAAAGCTTCTTTAGCTTGTTCTTTATTTGGCGGCATTCCATGCCACTTAAAGTCATCCTCCATAAACTCCACACCCATACCTGGTGTTGTATGTGCAATTATCACCGAAGGCATTTGTCTCACGCTATCCGCCTCCTTATATGCCTCCATAAGCGCACCAATATCATTACCGTTAATATCTATCACATGCCAACCAAAAGCTTTGTATTTATCCCCTAAAGGTTCCAAAGGCATCACATCTTCGGTATCGCCATCAATCTGAATATTATTTCTGTCAATTATTGAAACCAAATTATCCAACCGTTCTTTTCCTGCAAACATTATCGCTTCCCAAATCTGACCTTCGTTATGCTCTCCATCACTAGTCATGCAATATGTTCGCCATTTTTTCTTATCCATTCTAGCTGTCATCGCCATACCAATAGCCTGGCTTAACCCTTGTCCTAATGGACCCGAAGAATTCTCCACTCCAGGTAATGCCATATTGTGTGGGTGGCCCTGCAAACGCGTACCAAACTTTCTCAAAGTCATGAGTTCCTCCCTAGGAAAAAATCCACGACTTGCCATCGTTGCATACCAAACCGGACAATAATGCCCACAACTTAGTACAAACCTATCTCTATCCTCTTTTCTTGGATCTTTTGGGTCTACATCCATTTCAGCAAAATATAGGGTGGTAAAAATATCTGCCGAACCAAGTGGACCAGCTGAATGACCAGATCCAGCCTCAACCAACATTTTAATAATATCTTGCCTTACAGTATTTGCAGTCAATTCTAATTCTTGGACAGTCATATCTATATTATGCAGTCAATACCATTAAATAATAAACGATTTTTCACTTCCCAAATCACCATGATTATGAACCTTTTTCATCCTCTTTTGCAGTCTTTTTATTGCTTCAACTGTTTCTTTTGGAGACGTCGCAATCTCATAAACCTTTAACTCCTCTGGTCTAAGCAGCATATTTTCTTCAAAAGTTTTGATAATTTTTTCCCAAAAATTACCATACAAAACCATTGGTTTATGGTGCCCAAAATATATTCTACTCATCCCCCAAGCCATCCCAAACTCCGAAATCGTCCCCGTTCCGCCATTAAAAATTACATAGATTTCTCCAATTTCAAGTAATTTCAATGTTCGCTCAAGATAGTTTTCAGTAATAATTTCTCGGTCCATTGGATTATGTGTGTCCCTACCTTCAAAATGCGTTGCTCCTTTTGGGTAAAAGGTCACTCCAATCACCTCACCACCACCTGCTTTTCCGCCTTTACTGGCTGCCTCCATTACACCTGTCCCTCCACCATTTACAACCGTGTATCCAGCTTCAGCTACCGCTTTTGCAGTCTCATAAGCGTCACGATACAGCTCCTCACCAGGATAAGTTGTCGAGTAACCCAAAAATGAAATTCGCTTAATCTTAACTGCCATATCTAATCTTTGTATTTTGAGTTAGCCTGTGTCAAATTGATTATCTAAATCTCAAAGACCTCTCCAAACGATGGAATAACCACGTCTTCACATACCCCATCAGCTTTCAATTTATCAGCAAGCCCCTGTGCTTGATCTATTTCACCATGAACCAAAAACACTTTTTCCGGCATTCTCCCCATTGCCTTAAACCACATCAAAATTTGGTTTTGATCAGCGTGCGCCGAATAGCTGCCAATAGCTTTTACTCGAGCTTGTACTGAAACTTCCTTCCCTTCAATCCTTACCTTTCTCTCTCCCTCCAACAGTCTCCTACCTAACGTTCCCTCTGACTGATAGCCAACGATTAATAAGACGTTTTTCGGATTAGGTAACACTTTTACTGCGTGTGAAAGTATTCGACCACCATTCATCATTCCACTTCCGGCAATGATTATTTTTGGATTACTCTCATTGTCAATATCTAAGGAATCCTCTTTTGATTCCGTAAACTCCAGTTGCGGAAAATTAAATAAAGTATTTGCCGTCTCATGGTCTTTTATCTTGTCAGATAAATAACTAAACGACTCCTCATATATTTCTGTGGCTTTTATTGCCATTGGTGAATCAAGGAATACTTTAATTTTGCCTAAATTATTTGCTTCAAGAATATGATCAATGTCGTGCAACAACTCCTGAGTCCTCTCAATAGCAAAACTTGGAATTAATAGTACTCCGCGATTCTGTACAACCTCGAGAATAACTTCCAATAATTTTCTCTCCCTTTCCGTTACAGACTCATGCAACCGATTACCATAAGTCGATTCCATAATTACAAAATCAGCTTTTTGTACTGTCTCCGTCGATTGTAATAAGGGTGCTGGTGAATTTCCCAAATCTCCACTAAAAACCAAAGTTCGACCTTCGATTTCTCCAACAACCATTGCTGAACCTAAAATATGGCCTGCATCAAGTAACCTAAATCTCCCACCGCCAATTTCTACTTCGGTGTGATAATCCAAATCGACAAAATGCTGCATCACACCGTCAACGTGTTCTAGGGTAAAAAGTGGTTCAATATTATCTTTTCTTGCTTCTCTTCCAATTAACTTAGCACTATCTTCTAATACCACTTGAGCCAATTTTCTAGCTGGCGCCGTACAATAAACCTTGCCTCGAAAACCATCTTTATACAACTTTGGCAGCTTTCCACAATGATCAGCGTGGGGGTGGGACACAAATACCGCTGCTATACTCGCAGGATCATAAACAAAAGGTTTGTGATTCTCGATTTCGCAAAACTTACCACATTGATACATCCCGCAATCCAATAGTACTTTAGTCTCACCAAACTCGACCAAATGATTGCTTCCGGTTACCCCTCTATCTGCTCCAAAAAAACCTAATTTCAAAAAATTTTCCCCCTTTTATATATATTTTGCTAACTCCGTTAAGTCGTTAAAACCCTTTTGTGGCTCTCCACCAAATATTGCACTAGATGACACCGCAAAATCAAATCCCCTTAGTCTTTTTATTGTTTCCAAATTGATTCCACCATCCACACCAATCCTAACATCGCGCCTAATCGATCTGACTTGCCCTAATTTTGGTAATACCCCACCAATAAAAGGCTGACCAGACCGGCCACTATTTACCCCCATAATCATAACTTCATCTACAAGTTTTATGTGTTCAGATAATTCCAAAACCGACTGATTTGGTTCAATCGCCAGTCCAGACAACTTACCAGTCCTCTCGATAATCCGAAAAGCCTCTTCAAACTCCAGACCCCTTAATGCGTTTGCATAAATAAATATTCTTTTTGCAGCCGTACCAGACCAAGTTATTAGCCCTTCTTTGGTCAAAAAAGTCATCAAATGCAAATTATATTCATATCCGTCTGGAACAATCTTTTGTACTGACTCAATACCCACACTCCTCGTTGGCACAAACTCGCCATCTGCAATATCCACATGAATCTCATTACTAAAACTTCTTGCAACTTTAATTAGTCCATTCAAATGGTCTTCGGAGTCGACAAAAATTCCAGGCACGACCTTTAACATAATTAATTTTCTATCTTTTCTAGTCTTCTAATGTGTCTTTCTTCGTCGCTAAAATCCGTAGTCAAAAAAGTATTCAATATTCTCTCAAGCTCTTCAAAAGTATTAAGTTCAGTGCCTAGCACCAAAATATTGGCATTATTGTGCTCTCTGCTTCTTTTGGCCATAAAATCATTTACAACAAGTGCTGCTCGAATACCTTTATATCTATTTGCTGCAATTGACATCCCAATACCCGTATCACAAATAAGTATGCCTTTTGTTCCGCCATTTAATTTGACCTTTTCACTAACTAATTTGGCGTAGTCTGGATAATCATCCCCTTTAATTAGTTCTTTCGGACCCAAATCTTCAACTGTATATTCAGACGCTTCAAGCCACTCAACAATTTTGTTTTTTAAATGCCAACCAGCGTGATCACTTGCAACATAAATCATTACTCTATTCTAAACAATTTTGAATTTAAGACAAAAACATTACAATAAATTATTGACTATAGGTCTAAATATGATATAATTACTCAACTGGATTAGCTTCAACTATCCAAGTACATTCAAAGAGGTTTTCTTGCGCATTCTCGGAATCGTAGTCTGTATAGTTGCCGCCCTCTTCTTCATCGTCGCGGGCTCCCTCGCAACTACCGCCGAAAACCAATCCTTGGACAACCAGTCTCTTCAGAATCAAGTTGCCGACCTGAAGGCCTCCAACGAGGGAGCCAGTTCGCGAATCTACTTGAACACCACAAACCGCTCCGATGAGCAGTTTGTCATCTGGAGGAACACCTTCTACGCTCTTGCTGTTGGCTTCCTTGTAATGACGGCTGTTTTTGGCGTAGGCCAATTCATGCTCCTTGATCAACAGTTCAAGACCGAGCAACAAACGGCAAAACAAGCTAAAGAAGCCACCACAACGCCTGAACCGCCAGCCTAAACCTCAACTCACCTCTGGCCTCCCCAAAAAGGAGGCCTTTTTCATATGTCGTTATTTTATTTAAACTTAGTTTCGTGCTTCACGAAACACAGGACGTAGTGAGAATTTATGAAATAACGAGCTGGCCGAAGTTATAAATAAATGCGAGCGAGTAACTATAGGCCTAAATATGGTATAATAGTACTGTTGTAGAAATACTTTTCATCTGCAACACTCGCCTATCCCCGCAGGAGAGTAAAGTCCTTTGAAATACATCGTTCCCGTAATCTTGGCCGTCAACACGGCCCTCACTGTGCTCGCGTTCTTTCTCATCGACATTGCGCAAGACAGTGCAGCCGAAGCCAGCTCCCGAGATCTCTGGAGCCTGTTCGGCTACGTCTTCGTGACTGCAGCCGTAATAAACGGCGTCCTCTTCTTGATCTCCCTTTTGGGAATCGTCAAGATCAAAAAAGAAGACGAGGAGGAGTAATCCTCCTCTCACATTCTCGCCCTCCCCTAAAAGGAGGGCTATTTCTTGTCTTTTTTTGTCCCCCATATTCCTCAATTCACTTTAGTGGATCTCTTTTTGTAAGCGGGCATGGTTTTTGCTTTA
>CAYQLK010000013.1:0-7042 GCA_964418515.1 uncultured Gammaproteobacteria bacterium
GCTCGCGGTGGAAGGTCGATGAGGCCGATGAGGCAGGCCATTCCGAAGACCGTAAGAAGTATTGCTACTGCTCCGGCTCCGAATACGCCGAATGTCTCATTGCGACCGAGAGAGAAGAATTCGATCGCTTGATGGGCTGGCCGGTTGTGTGCCGAATGGCTTTGTTCTTGGTGAGTACCCAGGGACATCAGTCCGAAGATAACTCCAAAAACGAGGAAGAAGATTCCGGTCGGGATTTCCACGTGAGATTAAGTCTCCTTTTTGCCTGTGAACTTAGGCTTCGTTTGTACGCATTGCCAGTTTGGCGAGCAGGTAAACCCCCGAAAGGATAAGTCCTGCGTAGAGCATGAACGGATCCTTTGCCATGCTACTGATCATTGCGCCGAGTACGATTATTGCGACGATTCCTAAGATGTCTCCAAGGGAGATTCTCCAGAAAAGTCTGATTGAGTCCATCTCGTAAGCGTTCACTATTACACCAAGCAGAAGCAAGGCGAAGAGTGGGACGGCGAGAATGCAGAGTACGAGGGCGACTTCCTCGATAGCCAGAAAGTCCTTAAAGAAGTACCACGGCATGGCCGAAGCAAAGACTTTGAGGATAATTTCTGCGATCGAGGGGTAGCGTCTTGGGCACTGTTCGTCGGCTTCGCGGAACAGCTCTTGGATGTTGTTCTTGAAGAGAAAGATCAAGGTAGCTAAGGAGAGGATGACCCCTCCGAGGTTTTGGATTACCCAGAGAAACACGTAGTAGGGCAACGTTCATTCCTTCTTTTTGCGCGAGTTAAAGTACGAATCTTGCTTGCTTATTATACCACATTTTAAGCCTATAGTCAATTGATTTGAAGCTAAATTTTTGAATTTAATTGTAATTTTTATTTTGCGGGAATTGTGCGATAATATGGGTATTATTATAGATAATTATGATTCAATATCAGCCAAAGTTTACGATTAATAACCAGATTCTTACTAATATTGCCAATATTGTGGCGGCTAAGGAGTTTATCGAAAGCGCCCCACTTATTCCTGCTTGGGAGGCTAAGTTTAGACGTGAGGCTATCGAGCGAACTGTTCACCATGGAACTCATTTGGAGGGTAATAAATTGAATATGGAGCAAGCAAAAGAGGTATTAGATGGAAGGCAGATTTTGGCAAAGCAGGATGATATTCAGGACATTATTAACTATCGGGAGGTTCTTGGTTATATCGATAGTGTGGCTAAAAAGGAAGGAAAGTTGACGGAGGAAGTATTGCTAAAAATTCATAGTTTAACAGTGGATAAGCTGCTCCCTGATGACCAAAAAGGGAGGTTTCGTACTCAGCAAGTTTATGTGACAAACAGCCGAACTGGTGAGGTATCTTTTACACCACCAAAACCTGAAAAAGTGGCGGGTGAAATTAGATATTTTTTGGATTGGCTTAATTCAAAGGAGTCGGAAAATATTCATCCGACTTTAAAAGCTGGAGTGGTTCATTATAATTTGGCGAGAATTCATCCATTTGTTGATGGTAATGGAAGAACTTCTAGGGCGTGTGCAACATTAGTTTTGTTCTTGTCTGGCTACGATATTAAAAAGTTTTTTGCATTGGAGGAGTATTACGATACGGATGCGGCTAGCTACTATCAGACTTTGCAGGAGACAAGTAATCAGATAGTGGAGGGGGAATCGGATCGTGATTTAACGGGATTTTTGGAGTATTTTACCAAAGGTCTGGCTGTGGAGCTAACTCGCGTAAGAGAAAGAGTTCAGCATCTATCGAGCGATTTGAGACTCAAAAAACGTGTGGGGCAGTTGGCTCTGACTGAAAGACAGGCAAAGATTGTTGAATATATTCAGTCGTATGGAAAAATTACAAACAGAGAGTGGAGATCTTTGTTGCCTGATTATTCGGACGATACCGTTTTAAGAGATTTGAAAGATCTGATTAAGAAAAAGATTATTAAGAAAAAAGGTACTACCAAGTCTGCGGCTTATATTATGAAATAAAAAATACCCTCCTTTTTAGGGGAGGGCGTGAAAATAGTTGATGGTTGCCTAGCTTGGCTGGACAAGGTGTTCGATGAGGGCGGTGAATTTGCGAGTTTGACACTGCACAAGGTTTGCGCCTAGGTGTCGGGCCAGAGCGTTTGTGATTGCCGTGTCAAATCTTTGAGCGAGTTCGATTTTGGTGATATCACTAGTTGTAGTGATAGCTACCATCCAGTGATCATCTGTCTCACCGCGTTTGGTAAGTTCGACTCTCAGTTCAACTTGATTAGGGTCAATTTCTTGGTAATCAAGCGGAGCTGGTTCGGATAGTTTGGCGGTGGTTTTGACGCTGGCCACGGAGCCGATTGTTCTCAGACCTTCTGCGATAGCAGGAAGAACTGTTTTGGTGAGAAGGTTGAAATGGGAGCTGTGTGGGTCAGAGATTCGGTGTGCTTGACTTGTGCTTACTGAGGCGTCTGTGATGTTGCCGCAGAAGGCAAAATAGTTGTGGGGATCGGTTTCGAATCTGACGTTGACGCTTATCCGGAGCATGTGGAAAAAGGCCGCCTTTTTGATTAATGTGCTGATTCAGGGGTTTTGCGGATTGTGATTGTAGATATTTTGAAGTTCAAATGCAAACGAAGCTAGTAAAAAGGTAAAATAGTGAATAATATTTTGAACCTTATATGTGCTCGCTTTATTTATAAAAAATTCTGCCTCCGACAAATTTTTCTCAATTAAAGCTACGCCATATTTTTCAAATTCTGATTTATAAATTGGAGATTAAGGTAGAATTCAAAAAATGAAGTTTAGTGAATTGGCGGTAAGTTTTAATGAAATAGATACGACTGCTTCTCGAAACGAGATGACGTCAATGTTAGCGAACTTGTTCAAAAAGGCAACTCCAGAAGAACTGGAGAAAATTACGTATTTATCGCTCGGTAGACTTGCGCCTTTGTATGAGCCGGTTGAGTTTGGAATGGCAGATAAGTCAGTGGTTATGGCTTTGTCGCGTGCTTTTGATATTAACCAAACAGAACTTACAAAAGACTTGAAAAGTTTGGGGGACGTGGGAGAGCTGGCGAGAAAGGTTGCAAAAAATGACAATTTTAATGAGAGTGTGATGGAGGTTTTTGAGAAGCTGTATCAACTTGCTATGGAGCATGGAGCCGGGTCGGTTGAGCGTAAAAGTATTATTTTGGCGGATTTACTAAGAGACGCAGATGAAGTATCGGCAAAATATTTGGCAAAAATTCCAACAGGCAAGTTGCGACTTGGGTTTTCGGACATGACAATACTTGATGCGTTATCCGTTATGGAAGTGGGGGACAAATCTATAAAAAAGACTTTGGAAAATTTTTATAATTTGGGTCCAGATTTGGGGAGAATTTCAAAAATATTTAAACAAAAAGGGCTGAAAGGATTGTCTGGAAATTTAATCAAAGTGGGAACTCCGGTTTTGATGGCAAGATGTGAAAGATTAAACGACGCAAAAGAAATTTTGGAAAAATCTGGAGGAAAAGTAGCTTTGGAGCCTAAATATGATGGTTTTAGGTTGCAGGTACATTTGGATAGAAAAGGCGGGCTTAAAACTAGAGATAAGGATGGGGAAATAATAAGTGCCAAGGTAAAGCTTTTTACGCGTAATTTAGAAGATGTGACTTATATGTACCCCGATATTGTCGAGGGAACATTAAAGGAGGTTAAGGCGGATAGGGCGATATTTGAAGGCGAGGCTTTGGCGTATGAAGAATCAACAGGAGAGTTTCGGCCATTTCAAGAAACCGTGCAGAGAAAACGTAAACATGGAATCGAAGCAAAAGTATTAGAGATACCGCTTAGGCTTTTTGTGTTTGAGTTTTTGTATTCAGATGGAGTGAGTTTGATTGATGAGCCTTACGAGAAAAGGCGAGAGACTATGAGAAAAAGTTTTAATCAGGGCGAAGTTGTGGTTTTGTCAGAAGAGGTTGTAGCAACAACAGAAAAAGAAATTGAAGATTATTTTGTTCGAGAAATAGAACGTGGTTTGGAGGGGATTGTTGCTAAAAAACTAGACGGAGGTTATCAGGCAGGGGCTAGAGGTTGGAATTGGATTAAATATAAGAGAGGATTTTCGGGCAAAAATTTAACCGATACAATTGACTGTGTCGTACTTGGATATGATTACGGTAGTGGGAAAAGAGCAAAGTTTGGAATTGGCGATTTTTTGATTGGTGTTTATGACGAAGAAAATGACTGTTTTACGACAATTGCAAAAGTAGGGACTGGTTTGACTGATGAGGAATGGGTGAATATTCGGGAGTCTTTAGACGAAATAAAAACAGATGGAATACCCAAGAATGTTGTGGTTAAAAAATTAGCAGAAGTTGACGTCTGGGCTGATCCTCAAATTGTAGTTGTGATTAGGGCTGATGAAATAACTAACTCGCCAATGCATACTACGGCAGAAAAAGATGGGCTGGGATTAGCACTAAGGTTTCCTAGGCTAATTGAGTTTGGTAGAAAAGATAAAAAACCAACTGACGCAACCTCTGTAAAGGAGATTATTTCGATGTACAATGGACAGAAGAAACAAAAGTCTACATGAGTGAAATGTCAGGTGCTCCTCTTCAATCAGAAATGATAGAGGGTAAGTCTCAAGGTCAGGGGGATAGTCAGTTGCTTGCGGCTTTGGGTTGTTTTTATTTGTTATCCATTTTGGTTGTACTAATAAAACCTAAGGATCAGTTTGTTTTGTGGTATGCCAAGCATGGTGTTTTATATAGTGGTTTAGCTATTTTTTTCTGGATAACAACTTTTTTCGGAATACTTTCGATATTTGGACTAATTGGCGAGCTGGTGGTACTTGCTTTAGCTGTCACTAGTTCAGCAAAAGCGATGACAGGGGAAAAATATTTTATTCCACATGTGTCACCAATTGCAGTCAAAATTGAGCTTAAATGGCTAACTGATATATTGCAAAAGTAACAGGGTTAGAGTAAAAAGAACAGGTAATTTTTATAACGCTATCGAGAATTTTTGGAAGGAGGTGTTTGAGGGAAAATGGCAAAAACTAATGTAAATAATCCAATGTTAATTGTTGCTTACTTGTGGTTTGTTGGGGCAATTATTGTTTTGGTTCAGAACCCATCGGACAAATTTTTGAAATTTCATGCATGGCAATCAATATACCTATCAGGTGTTTGGATTGCTATTTGGATCGTACTGAATATTGTTATGGGGGCAATGTACAATCCATACAATGGATTGGGCCTACTTGGACTTTTAACTCCGCTATTATCATTAACCTTTTTGGTTGCTTGGATAATGTGTGTAGTAAAAGCTTATCAGGGAGAAACATATAAGCTTCCGATAATTGGTGATATGGCAGAGAAACAAGCTGCTAAGTAAAAAGTTTAGTGGAGAATAAGTCTTAGCTAAACTAACGAATTAACAACTAAATAGAGGCTGCACTGTGCGCTTACTTGTGAGGTGTTTTAGGAAATCTACGCAAAAATTACGGCAGAGCGGCCTCTTTTTTAATGCAGTTTTGTATAAAATAAGTGGATGAGCAAAAAAATTATTATTGGTTTGGGTAACCCAGGGGCGGAATACGAAGAAACAAGACATAATATTGGTAAGGATATTGTTCGTGAGGTTGTAAGCGGGTACGATTTGAAGTGGACTGATTTGGGTTACGGACAAATGGCGGTTTTGGATAGTGAGGTTACTTTTTTTATCCCCAAGACATTTATGAATAATTCTGGCGGGGCTGTTTATCAGATGTTGAAGCACGGTGATTTTTCAGCAATACAAACATTAATTGTCAGAGATGACTTGGATATGGAATTGGGTAAAGTTAAAGGAGTGGTTTTTAGGACGGGTGCTGGAGGCCATAACGGGGTGGTTTCGATAATTGAAGAGTTGGGGACCAATGATTTTGGTCAGTTAAAAATTGGGATTGGCCGGCCGGAAAATAAAGACCAAATTGATGAATTCGTGATTGGTAAGTTTACAAATAGTGAAAATGAAGTTATTGATAAGTCCCGCGGTGAGGTTGTACTGAGAATAAAAGATTGGATTAACAAGAGTGAAGAGTAGTGGTATTGATAAGCTTACAATTACTGTTTCTGGCAGAGTTACAATGGTTGGGTATCGGGCATTTGTGGCTAAAAGGGCGCAAAAATTAGGTCTTACAGGGTGGATAAGAAACTCAAAAGAGAAACTTTTTTTTCTAAATGGCGAAGTGAACGCATATTTTGAGGGTTCAAAAAATGACCTTGAGCAGATTTTAATTGACTGTAAGCGGGGTCCAATCGGATCAGGTGTCGGGCAAATTAAAATAAAGTGGGGGAAGGGTAAAAAGGTCTTTGGAAGTTTTGAGATCTTAAGATAATATTAGATTTAGGTAAAAAATTAATAATTTTGGTAGAATTGGCCGATAATTTTTTGTAGAGACTGTTTATGCAGATTGTAAAAAGAGTTTTTGGAAGCAAAAAGATCGACGAAAAGCTGGACTTTGATCCGGAGCTTTTGCCGAAGCACGTAGTCCTTATCCCTGATGGTAATAGAAGGTGGGCGAAGGAGCGACACTTACCATCTATTGAAGGTCACAGGAGAGGTTTGGAGCTGGCTAAACAATTGGCTACTGCCTGTCGTGATTGGGGAATTAGAACTGTTTCGATTTGGGCGTTTTCAACTGAGAATTGGGGAAGAGCAAAAGAAGAGGTTGGCTATTTAATGAAGGCCTTTGATCAATATTTGAATGACAATCTCAAACAGTTTATTGATGATGGGGCAAGAATAAGAATCCTGGGAAGAAAAGATAGAATTCCAAAGCATTTACTGAAGACAATTGAGAAGGTAGAAGAAATGACCGCTAAGGGGAGTGAGTATCAGTTGAATATTTGTTTGGATTATGGTGGAAGGGATGAGATAATTAGAGCAGTAAATGGGCTAATTAAGAAAGGTAAGAGCGTTACAGAGCAGGTTTTTTCAGACACATTGGACACTGCAGGATTACCTGATCCGGATTTTATAATTAGAACTTCGGGGGAGATGAGAACTTCGGGAATGATGCCTTGGCAGGCGGCTTA
>CAYQLK010000013.1:7142-24447 GCA_964418515.1 uncultured Gammaproteobacteria bacterium
GATTTTTCGGTGTTAGTAAACTACCTAAAGAGCATGAGTTGTTTAGTGGAAGTTGTCGCTTTTGGGAAAAGCACCTCTTCAAAGTTAATCGAAGCCGCTGATAGATTTGTTGATTTGGATGGTGATGTACCAAGATTTACTAGAATAAGAAATCGAGGAATCGTGTCAAAGGTTATAAGAAACAGAAGGTAAAAAGTAAAAATAAAATGTTTCGATTGGACGATACTGACGAACTAAAAAAATTTAATAACTCTCACTTGGCTGATTCGATTCGTGGTTTGGATAAGCAAGTTGAACAGGTTTTTGAAGACTTAAAAAGTTTTGAATATTCGGAAAAATATAATGGCATAAAGAAAATTGTTGTTTGTGGAATGGGTGGATCTGGACTTGGGATGAGGGTTTTTCAGAGTGTATTTTCAGAGCAGGTAAAAATTTCAATGGAGCTTGTAAATGGGTATGTTTTGCCTAACTATGTTGATAGCGAAACACTGGTAATGCTCTGTTCATACTCTGGATCAACAGAAGAAGTGTTGTCTTGTCTAATGGATGCACAAAAAAGAAATGCAGTAATCAGTTATTTTTGTGCAGGGGGAGAGTTAGCTGATAGGGCGTCGAATATTGGTTTGGAAGGTTATGTTTTTGATCCCAAAAATAATCCATCTAATCAGCCAAGGATGGGGTTAGGTTATGCAATAACAGCTCAGATTGTTCTGTTTGCCAAATTGGGTTTTATAGAGTTTGGCGAAGAAGAGAAAGAAAGTATTCTGAATGCGATTAAGGAATCTAATTTAAGATTTGGAGAGTTGATGCCAACTGAAAATAATCAAGCTAAGAAGGTGGCATTAGAGATTTTGGATAGGCAAGCATCGATTGTGGGGGCTGAACATTTGAGAGGCTCTGCGTGGGTAATGAGAAATCAAATTCATGAGAATGCTAAAAATTATGCAAATGCTTATTTTTTGCCAGAGTTGAACCATCATCTATTAGAAGGTTTGGGTTTTCCGGAAGGAATATGGGAGAAGTTGTATTTTGTATTATTGGAATCTGAAAATTTTTCTAAAAGAATTAAACAGCGATTTGAAATAACTAGAAAAGTTTTGCATAAGCAATCAATTGAATATGCTGTTTTTGTTCCGGACCAAAAATCAGTGTTAGGGGAAATTTATGAAGTCTTAATATTTGGATCCTGGGTTTCTTATTACTTGGCATATTTGAACGGTATAGATCCAGCGCCGATACCGTTTGTTGATTTTTTCAAAGAAGAATTGGGTAAATTATAGCCTGAATTTGTTTTGACATATTGTCTCAATGAGTGTGTTGTTTTATTATTTGGGGCAGTATATGGCTGCCTCTAAAAATGATTATCCAGTATATAGATTGACGCTTAGTCGTAAGAGTAGGCTTGCTAGGACGTTCAAGAACTTGGCAGTTCTGAATGTTTTGTCTTTATTAATTTTTTCTTCACTTTTTGCTCCACTTATACAATTTAATATTTTGAATTCTAGGCCTTTGGATAGGTTGTTCGAAACTATGGCAGCCGAACAAAGTTTTGGTGATGAAACTCCACAGACCGACAAAGAAATCATTATTACCAGAGAGGTTTGTGGAATATCGGGTTCAGTTGAGGTGACTTTTGCGTGGAAAGAAATTGATAATTCGAGCAAATATAATTTAGAGATTTCGAGGATGACCGAGTTTGATCCTGCCTCGACATTGACAGCGGTAACTTCGTCGTTAGAACACACCGTAACTCTGGATGCTGATGTAAGGTTTAGGGTCAGAGTTGTTGGTGAAGGTGAAAGTGGCGAGACTAGATCGTCACTTGCAGCTACTTATTACAACACTGATTGTGCCCAAGAAAAAGAGACGAATCGGTTGGCAGCTTATTCCAAGACATTAAGTGAAAATATTGGATCAGGTGGCAGTGGTGGTGTGGTGGCTGGTGAGAGTACGGAAATTGCACAATCTTTGCCAGCGTCTTTCGATATGGCGTCAACTCCTACCACGACTTGTATAAACAGTACTAATATTCGGGTTAATTTTAATTGGACCATTTCTTCGGGGGCCAGTAACTACGAACTATATTGGACTAATCAAGTCCCAGTTGGAGGGGCAAATGTTGATGTTCGACAGAGTCAGTATTTCAGAGATACTTCGACGACCAATATTTACAGTAATCCGACTTTTTCTCCTAATCAGAGACTTTTTTATGACATAAGAGCAATAAATGGTGCTGGTAACACTTGGACAACCAATGGTTACTACTATATTGATTTGCCGACTTGTGCCGTACCTACTCCTACACCAACAAATGTTCCACCTACTCCAACTCCGACACGAACACCGACCCCAACTCCAACTAGGACTCCTACTCCGACAACAGCCGTAGCAACCCCAACCCCGACAACTCCTGTTAGTGCGATGACTTGTAAAATGAATCCAGATACGACATTTAATCTAACGGTTGGATCATCACCAGTAAATCAAAACTTTAATGTCACAGTATCAAATCTTGAAAAGGGAGAGTTATTTATAGGTGCAACTTATGTAGATGGAACGGTGAGGTTTTTCAAACAGCAACCAAATGCGGAGCTGGTTTTGTCTGCTAATGCGAGAATAAAATCTGGTTCAGATCAAGGGTATTACAATTCTCCAAGTGTTGGTGGAAGTAGGATTTTTAATTTCACAATTTCTTTAGACGCTAATCACGGTGCTCAATCTGCAGCTTATACCATAAGCGCTTTTTATATTCAGACTGTAGTGAATGGTCAGCAAGTGGGAAGCAACAAACAGTGTAATGGTGCCTCAAGCGGTTTGGGTGGAATGGTTATCAATACACTTGCCGGACCGACACCAACCCCAACGCCAACACCCCCTTCGGTGGGTACTTTTTCAATTAGCTATTCTGGTGTATCTTCGGTTGAACCGATAGATAGAGGTCAAACAAAGACTTTTAATGTCATCTATAAAGATACAAGTAATTGGGGAGGTAAGCCTGTTGAGATTTATGTTAACGACAGCGCATTGACGAGTAATAACACAACTTCACTGGATAATGGAAATGTCTATTTGTCCTTTGCTCAAAAGACGATTTATCCAACAACCGTTCAACAGTCTTTGTCTTTTACATTGAGTGCGAACCAGTATGCGACTGCGAAAGACTTTGTTTTTAAGTTACAGGGTTTATATGTCGCATCTTCACTAGTTCTACCATCATCATCAGCAACGGGTTTTGCGGTATCGAACCAGTTTACGGCTCGAGTTGCTGCTCCTATTAGCCCAACACCTACTGCGACCAGTGTTCAAAATACTCCTACGCCTACAACTACAGTTCAAAACACCCCAACACCTACTTCGTTCATTTCAAATATGACCTGTGTGATGAATCCTGCTAGTGGCGTATTTAATATTCAGGCTAGCTCTACAGGACCATTATATTATCCATTTACATTAACAGCTAATAATTTAGACAGGGGAGAATTGTATGTAGGGGTTAATTATGAAGAAGCAGGAGTGTTTAAGTTTTTCAATTACGAACCAAATAATACAATTCCATTGTCTGACCATCCGACCTTTTCAGCTTCGATAAGGTCGGACGACACAGGTTATTACAATTCTCCCGGTGGGGGTTCAAAAACGTTTAAATTTAATATTATTTTGAGTGTGAATCATCCAGGAGCAACTCCCGCTTACCGTCTACCGGAAATCTATATTCAGACTGTAGATCGAAGCAGTGGAGAGGCTCAACAGATTGGTAGTAACAAGAACTGTACTACTAACGGTATTACTATAAACACAATCGGAGCACCAACACCGACGGCAACTAATGCGCCTACTTCGACTCCTACACCCACTGGAACTGTTCCGACGCCAACTGCGACCGTTACTCCATCAGCTAATATTGCTTGTTCTTTAAGTGTTACTGCAACTGATTTTGTTCGAGGAACTGCGGCAAGTAGTTTGGGTAATATTGCAATGAGTGGAGGAGTAAGTGGGGCAGCATATTATATTGGCTTAATTAGTGGAGTAAATAACACTCTTTTTGCAAATCAGCCAGGAAATAAAATTGAAATTGGGGATAAAGATTTTAATCCTCTAAAAGTTTATCCGCAGGCAACTACATTCTCTGGATCTAGTGGTCAGACTGGCGTGTTTATTGATCCTTCAAATACGGTTTTGAGTGGAAGTTACGGTTTTGAGCTGGGGTTGTTTACGCAATCAGCTGTTTTGGTTAAGAAATGTGGAAACCTTATTTCTCTGACAGTTTCGGACGGAGGATCTAATCCGACTCCTTTAGGTAAAGTAACACTTGAAACATGTAATGTTGGCAAGGTGAACGCTACTTTGGACTGGTCGCTTTGGTCTTCGACAATTGGATCAACTCCGACAAAATATGTTTGGGAATATAATTATGGAGGATCAATTGGAACGGGGGAGAGTGGGTATGTAACTAGTGAAAGTTTTTCAAGAACAGCAAACATAACAGGGCTTACTTCCCAAGCAGAAATTGCATGGAGAGCTAAGGCGTATAACGGAAGCACTTTGTTGGCAACCTCTCCGGTTTTTAGCCACACAACAATATATTGTGAACCACCTGTAGCGACGGGAACGACTGGTGTTGGGGACTCGATAATGTTGGGCGCTAAGAGTACTTTGGAAGCAAGTATCCCAGGAATTGATATTGATGCGGTGGTAAGTAGAGGGGCAGCAGCAGGAATTTCGGTTCTACAATCAAAACTGGATTCTGGAACGCTTGGAGCCAAAGTAATAGTTGGACTTGGTACGAATAATGGGATTACTGATTCTCAGATTGATCAAATAGCATCGATAGTTGCATCGCCTCGTAAACTTTATCTAATAACAGTAAAAGTGCCTCAAGGTCATGAGGTTTCATCAAACAACGTGATTCGAGATGGTGCGGCTAGACATGGTGCTACGTTAATTGATTGGTATTCGAACTCGATAAACCACCCTGAATATTTTGCGTCTGATGGAATACATTTAACCAGCCAAGGTATAAGTGCTTATTCAAATCTTGTTTTGGTAGCATTGGGTTCAACTCCAGTTACTACACCTCCAGGCGAGTTTACGGTTTTAAATAGAGTATTTAACTGTGTTGATGCGAATAATATAAATATTGTTTTCACTTGGTCTCAGTCATCAGGAGCAGTTAGGTATGATCTTTATTGGGAGAGGACTCCGAATGGCACAGCTTCGTTTGATATTAGAAACGAACAATATCTTGCAGGTTCAAGTACAACCCTTAGTCACTCTAACTCAACATTTGCTCCGAACCAGAGACTTTGGTATGACGTAAAAGCCGTAAGTGCTAGTGGTGGAAGTGTTTGGTCTCAGAATGGTACATATTATGTAGATTTGCCGACCTGTTCTTCTCCAACCGCAACACCGACAAATACACCAGTTCCAACGGCCACTGCAACACCAACCAAGACTCCAACAAATGTGCCAACAGCGACACCGACAAGTACTCCAGTGCCAACAGCAACGCCTACACCTACAGCGACTCCAACTCCACAAATCGCTATGTCTTGTTCGATTACTCCAACATTGCTTGCATTAAAAACTGGCCAAATATTGCCATTTACAGTTACGGCAAACAATCTTGATCAAGGAGATTTATATGTAGGTGCTTACTACTTTGACGATTCAAATGGACACTTCTTTAAGCTTCAGAGCGGAATAGTCACACTTAGCGACCAAGCCAGAATTATTTCGGCTGATGCAAGTGCGGGATATTATCAATCAGCTTTAGGAGGGGGATCGAGACAGTTTGCGTTTAAGATTGAGGCTGATGCAAACGGTCCAGTTGGTCAATATACCTTGAGAGAATTTTTTATTCAGACAGTTAGGAATGGACAGTTTATCCGAAACACAAATTGTGTAACTGGAGGAACTCAATTGGTTATTAATGTGAGTGCAGGTATAGTGCCAACTAATACTCCAACAAAAACTCCTACCCCAACTGCAACACCCCAACCCGGAACACCGACAAATACTCCGGTTGTTAATACGCCTACACCAACTATAACGAGTGCACCTGGAAGTTTTAAGCCTGTGATTAGTGATGCTTCTACGACTTGTAGCTCGATTAGTAATGCAGAAATCTTAGTTAATTGGGGAGCTGTTAGTGGTATCGAGGGCTTTGGAATTGAGATGACAACTGCAGCGTTTAGTCCTTCTGACTTTAGTTACTTTAGGTACCCATCAGATTGGAGTAATTTGACGAGCCTATATCAGCAGACAAGAATTAGTGATTATGCGTTTATTTCGAATGTAAATTATCAGATTAGGATAACGGCAATTAAATCTGATGGAACACAATATCAGTCTGATGTTAAAACCGTCTTAACAGGGGACTGTGCCAAATTGTCTGCCGATGTTGGTGGCTTGAACGGTTCCGCATCTAATAAATTAGTACCAATGACTATTGGTGGAGATGTTGTGCCAAATGCCTTCGCGGCAGTTGCTTTGTATAACAACGGTTGGGAGAGGCCAGTTCAAATTGAGGTTAGAGGAGTTGGTGGGGTTTATCAACCAATAACTACCTCAGGACAGGAAGTACAAATTGGTGCAGGAGTATTTGTAAAAGCTAAAGCGTCGGGAACACTGACTTCACCGTTTGTAAAAAATGCACCTTCTTATCGAGAAATATCATATCGAACAGTATACTTTGATGCTTATGCTACGGCCGATGCTCAGGTCGGTAGTGATCCGATTTTTATGATTAGAATTAAAGATGGTGCGACCTATTATGATGGTGCTAGCTACGGGGCCGCAATTCCGATTGCTAAAAAAGCTACATATAATGGAACCAAAGAGTCAGGGTTTGAGTTTATGAGGGTACTCGCTGGTGGAGAAAACGGAGGAGGGTGCAGGGGGTCGAGTTGTTATGAGGTTAATTACAATCCACAAAGAGCAAAATTATTAGTAGGGATGTGGGGAACCGAATCTGGTTGGAGTACCGTGGGAACTAGTGGCTGTGACCAGTTTGGCTGTCACTCAGGGTCAATGTACTCATTTGGTGCAACTGATTGGGACAGATGGGGTGGCGAGACAGGGTTTTATGATAGTAGTTTGCCTAATGGTGGAAGAGGTAATTTTGAGACCGAAACAAAAGCTGTTGATAGGATGTTTACTCAGTCGTTTAATGATCCTTCGTCAGGATCGTTTAGGATGTATGCGCCAACATATTTTGGTCCATGGAATTTAGGGGATGATAATCCAACGTATGGCGGAAACTGGTGTACGCACCCTTCAAATGGGTATAGAGCTGCTTATAATACTGGTCTACTTAATGATTTAGGTCCTAACTGTTACGATTAAAATATGGAAAATAATTCGGAAATGGCAAATAGTACTAATAACAAGAGGTTAACAAAAAAACACTTACTGGTATTAGGTTTAGTAATACTTATGATTGGGGTAGGTGTGTATATGTTTACCAGAAATAATGAACCAAATTACGAACAAGCTGATTTAGTCAAAACTGAGCTTTATATTGATCCTAAAGTAGAAGATTTGGCTAGTTTTGTTTCAGAATTACCTTATGAAACCGACGGTTATATGGTCGAATATTATCCAAACTCTGGATTTTACTTTATTACATTACGAGGCCAAACTGATGTGGAAGTAAATAATAATAAGAATAAGGCGAATGACTGGATTGTTTCCCATACTGCTTTTTCAGAAAACAATAGTTTTTGTGGGCAAAAATACCAAATAGTATTACCGCCAAAGGGTGATAATGTTGAGGTTAATAATTTGGAAAGTATGTTGACAATGCCGGGTTGTAATTACGCAAAACCTGAGAATACAAATTAAACGAAAAGAGAATTTTTAGTTGGTTAGATAATTTCTAAGCGTATCATAATAGTTTGTGTATGGATTGTTTTCTTGCGGGGCAGGGGTTGGACTTTGGATAGAGAATCTTGACCCTTCTGCCCAGGTTTCAAAATCGGCGTGTTGAAGTAAGGCAAGAATGTTGGTCGTAAGAAGTGTTTGATCTTGTTCGGATAGTGAGAGGTATAGGCCTTTAATCTCTGTGTGACCAGAGATCAGTCCGACGATAAAAGCAGAATCGCAATAATATTCAACAAAAAACCTTACATAATTACTTTCAGATTGATAATTGTGATTGGCAATTGAGTTTTTGCTTATTTTTGAAGCTAAATTATCCATTGTTTCGGGATTATCAATAAGCATTTTTACGAAAATTGCATAAAAGTCAGATGATTCGGCAAGTTTTTGAAGTTGGGGTAGCTTGGCGCCAACAAATTCCTTGGATGATTTGTATTGATTAGGTTTAAGTTCTAGAATTTGAGCGACTTGTTCTAGTGTAAATTTTTCTTTTGTTTGGCTGTTTGTGGCAAAAGTATGCGGTTCGATTTTGTAGAGTTTTTCTTGGCTGTTTGCTTCAGTATTTGTGATAAATGTTTCAAAAGGGTAGTTGGATGAGCCGGCGACGTAAGGGTTTAATTCCGAGTATTTTTTAAACAATTGGTCGAGTGTTCTGTATTGACTACCAAAATCTGGGTCAGTTAAGGCTTTCTCTTGAAGGGTTGCAAGATTTACTAGTTCTTCAGGAGTAAGTGAACCGGCAATTGATTTGTTTTGCTCAATGTTGGTAGCGTGTGCCCACTCATGGCGTAAACTTTGAGGGTTATTAGGATTAACAACTAAAAGATAATTATTGCCGAGATCTTGGAAATAGTTGGGTTCAAAATTGTTAGCTTTTCTAATTGTGAATTTGCCGCTAAGTGGAGCAAGTTCAGCAACTAGTGTTTGTAGGGAGTTAATTTCTGCTTCGGATAGATTTTCATAAGTTATTTCAGTGACCTTGTTGTTTTCTGCGCTGTTTAGGCGCAAATAGTCAGACAAGGAAATATTTAGACCAAAATATGGTCCATCTGGATTGAACACATGGTTGGTGTTGAATTGTATCTGCTCTAGGGTATTTTTAAGCTCGACAACATTAAAGTTTGTCGAAAGTGTGTTGAGTTGGGGTTTCACAATAGTATCGAGTATTTCTTGGTTTTGGAGAATAAAAATTTGTGATTCAGCGTCGAAATTTGGAAGAGAAGGGTATTTTAATTTGGTTAGATGTAGAAGCTCTGGGGTTTTGTTATCTGAGCTTAGATTTGATGAGTAGGCAGCAAGTAGTTTAGCTTGAATTGATTCTATTTTTTTAAGATTTTCGACTTGATTTATGTATTCAGCTTTTTCTCTTTCGGTAAGACTTGAAGAAGAAATTTGCTTTATTAAGTTTTCGTAGGTTCCTTGTTCTGGTGTTGGGGTAACTTCAGGAGTTTGGGTAGGCGATATTTCTGGAGTAGGTGTTTGTGTGGGGATTTCAATGGTTACTGTTGAGCCATCAGGTGTAGTGGTGGTAAATACTGGTTTGGGTGGCGTCTCGATTGTTAAAGTGGCTTCAGGACTTGTTGTGGGGTATGTATCTGGATTGTCGGATTCACAGGCTTGAGCTAGTCCGGCGATAATTGTGCTACCAACGGCAGCTCCAGCGGTACCAAGAATAAACTGTTGACGTCTAGAGAGGTGAGATTTGTTTTTGGCTAGGTTTTTGGGATTAAATTCTTGAGGTTCGTACGGTTCGCGTTCGGTTGGCATACCGTAATTATATTATTTTTTGACTTGATTCGAAGAGGAGAGTATTTATTTAGGCTGCTTTTTCTACGGTGTTGTCTATAGGTGTAGTAGCTGGAAGGTTTGGGTTTTGTATTTGATCCTTTTTGGCTTCAAAGCTTGTGATGTTTTCTACTGGAAGAGGTTGTTGTGTTGTGTGTTTTTTTGAAAAAAATCCCAAGATTAACGCTTTGAGTCCAGTTTTTGGTTTGGATTCTTGAGAATTCACAACTGATGCTTCTGTGGTTGAGGGGAGGGTTGGGCTGATTTCGTGTCTAATGTTGGAATTTGGATTAATACCTTCTTCAACAGATGTTGAGGGCATGGCAGCTAGGTTCTTGCGAATCGAGGCGATGGCTGCTTGGTCAATATCTACCTCGCTCGCTGTAGGTGCGGTTGGTGCTGGGTTTGTCTCGCTAGTAGCAGTTGCTGGTGTAACTGGTAATTCTGTAGGTGGAGTTGTAGTCGTGGAGGGTGTTTCTAAGGTATTAGTATTCATTGCTTATTAGTATAACAAGATTAGTTTTTGAAGTAAAAAGTTTAATGTTTTTGTGTTGTCTTTCAATTAGAATAAAGGCATGAGTTTTATGCGTTTTGGTATTTTGTTTTTGTTTGTTATATTATTGGCAATTTTGTTGAATGCAGTATTTTTTCGTAAGTCTGAAGGTGGGTGTAGTAAGTGTGATGTGGTGCTAGTAACACTAGATAGTTGGAGATATGAAGATTTTGATAAATTAAAAATGCCACAGGGTAGTGTTTTTTTTGAAAATGCGATAGCAAATTCAACATGGACACTACCTAGTTATGTATCTATTTATACTAGTGATTATCCAGCTACGCAGGGAGTATGGCTTCCTTTTGATAAGTTAGCTCTTGAGAGTGAAAATTTTGTATCAAAATTAAAGAGTTTGGGTTATAAGACAAGTGCATATTCAGTTGGTCCGTTTTTTCAGAAAGAGTGGGGTTTTGAATCTGGGTTTGATAAATTTCTAAATGTTTCTAGTGCTGACGAGCTGAATAAAGTTTGGAAAGCTGATTTGGGTGCAAATAGCACAAATACTCAACCAGATTTTTATTGGATTAGGTTAGGAGGTAAGGAGTTGGTTTTGGATTATGAAAATAATATTGACCAAACTACGTTACACGTTAAGGATTTGTTAAGCCAAATTGCTAACTATAAAAATACCGAGATTGTGGTTGTTGGAGCGTTTGGAGAATTATCTCAAAAGCCTAGTTTGGATTCTATTAGAGTGCCAATGTTTTTTTATAGTCCCAAAACAAGAAACATAAATACTGAGGATGTTTTTGAGGTCAAAGATGTTGGAAAATTGATTTTGGGTGAAGCAGAGTTTTTGAAGAATAGAAATTCCCAAAAGTCTTTAGTTGCCTTGACTTCGGTTACGGAAAGTGAAAAGTTGGTAAGAGAGATTTATGAGAATGGTAAAGAGCTGGAGGTTGAGCAAGTAGTAAGAAATAAAGAGTGGAATCAACCTTATTTCTCATCGTCAATATCAAATAATTGGCACTTAATAAAAGATTTGTATGGAGAATATTTTTTATACGACTTGCAGTCTGATCCTGATGAAAAAAATAATCTATTTCAGAATTGGAATTCATTAACAGGAGAAAAGAGAGCCCAAGCAATCGATGTAATACGTTCAATAGGTGGAGATGTGCCAGAGTTATGTGGAATATATTGTGGTTCAGATGAATTTTTTAAGTAAGAAAACAATAACCATATTGTTTGCTGTTATTTCGGTTGCTGCGTTTTGTGTGGTTGTTAAAAAAGATTCTCGGTTTACACAAAATACTGGTCTAAAATGTGGTGACAGCCAGTGTAACGTGGTCTTGATTGTTTCTGATACCTTATCTGCTCAACATATGAGTGTATATGGATACAAACATAAAACAACGCCATTTATGGATGATTTTTTCGGTAATAAAGGGATTGTTTTTGAGAACGCATACAGTAATGCAACTTGGACGTTGCCATCTTTTGCTTCAATGTTTAGATCAAGGTATCCATCACAAATAAAGCTTGCTGAAATTGCTCAAAAACCTGGTGATACTACATTTGTGGAGATATTAAGAGAAAAAGGTATCAATATTGTAGGAAAAGTCGGTCATATTGGAGGTGATATTTCACAAAGTGTAGAAAATGTGTTTGAGGATGAGGAATTTTTGGAGACAATAGGAGATGGGGAGGTAAATTACAGGGTTTTTAGCGAATGGATTAATGCTCAAAAAAATAAAGATAAACCGTTTTTTGCATTCTTTCACGAATTAAATGTGCACGATCCATATGAAGCTCCAGAGAGATATAGTGAAATGTTTGATGGAAAAAAAACAGATGAGCCAGTTGGTATTGATGAGATATTACAAGTAATGAAAAACGAAAATTTTGGTAGTGCTGAACAGAAAAGACGATTCGTTGCGAAATATGATCAAGAAGTTAGATATCAAGATGATATGTTAAGAGATTTTGTGAATTCAATTGATGATGAAACCATGAAAAAAACAATATTTATTTTTACTGCTGATCACGGTGAAGGTTTTTTTGAGCATAATTCTCTTTCTCATAATAGTGGTGTTTACAACGAAATAGTTAAGGTTCCACTACTTGTTCACTTGCCTCAAAGTGAGGGTGCTTGGAAAAGTGCTACAGCTGTTTCTTTAATGGATATTGCGCCAACAATACTTTCTATTTTTGGAGCAAAAATACCTAGTAACTATGAAGGGATAAATTTGGAAATTGATAATAGTAATACCGAGCAAGGTCTAGGTCGATTAGTTGTAAGTGAGCACGGAAATTGTATGTGGAGGTCCGCATTTGATAAAGAGTCGGATCGTTTAATCGAAAACTATTCAAATTTATTGGAGGAAAATTTGTTAACGTTGGTAACCAGAGAGTCATTTGTTTTGGGGAATAATAAATTTATTAGTCAAAATAGAGATTTAGAAATGTTTAATATTAAAGTTGACCCTCAAGAAAAACATGATTTATTGCAAAATTTTTCAAAAAAAGACAGAAAAAATATTTATTTATTTCTTAAAAATCTTCAAAGATTAAATTAATGAGCTTTTTGAAACAAAAATTAAAAATAGTAAGTTTAATACTGATTTTTATTATTCTAATTGTTGCAGGTGCTTATTTTATAAAGAATGATGGTCGCTTGTTTCAAGCACAAGGGATAAGGTGCGAAGGAAGGCAATGTAATGTGATTTTGATTGTTTCTGACACATTATCTGCTCAACACATGAGTGTATATGGATATCAGAGAGAGACTACGCCTTTTATAAAGAGTTATTTTGAAAAAAATGGTGTAATTTTTGACTCAGCATCAAGTACGGCGTCGTGGACAATGCCGTCTTTTGCGTCGATGTTTAGATCAAAGTATCCATCACAAATTTTACTTAAAGATTTGGCCTCAAAAAAGGATCCAAATACTTTTGTCGATGTCCTAAGAAGTCAGGGAGTAGAAATAAAGGGCGCTGTTGACACAGGACAATTAATTAAAGAAAGTGTGGCTAATGTTTTTGATTCTAAGGAGGTTTTGGGTGGTAGTGGTGAGGCTAGATTTATATCTGCGGGTCAGTGGCTTGCCGAGCGCGATATTAAGAATAAAAAGCCATTTTTTATGATGATTCATGATTGGACGGTTCACGATCCTTATACGCCGCAAAAAAAATATCAAAATCTTTTCGACGAGCCAGCTGTTTATGAAGGGGATGTATCTCATGAGGAAATCGAGGAGGTTAAGGGAAATAAGTTTCAATCTGACGCACAAAAAGAGAAATTCGTCAGAAGATACGATCAGGAGGTTAAAGAATTTGATGACTTAATTAAAGGGTTTGTGGAATCTTTAAGTCAGGAAATACTAGATAGCTCAATAATTATGATTACGAGTGACCACGGAGAAGGATTTGATGAACACGGATTTTTTTATCACGGTGCCCATGTTTACGAGGAGTTTGTAAAAATACCAATGCTTGTAAAGTTCCCTAATAATGCCTTTGCTGAACAAAGAGTATCTACTCCTGTGTCCTTAATTGATATGGGGCCAACAGTTCTTAATATATTCGGCAAAAAGGTTCCAGAAAGTTATCTTGGGGTTAATTTTTTT
The DNA here is from genome assembly GCA_964418515.1 of uncultured Gammaproteobacteria bacterium. Classification (GTDB taxonomy): domain Bacteria; phylum Patescibacteriota; class Microgenomatia; order CAYQLK01; family CAYQLK01; genus CAYQLK01. The sequence continues at coordinate 20,927 of CAYQLK010000013.1, forward strand.
GACCTGATTGGTGATAAAAACAGACATAATGAGAGGAATATTATTTCTGAATTGGGGTCTTTTGATTTAAGCTTAGGTGGAGAAGTGAAATCGTTTGATCAATTGGATAAAAAAATATTAGACAGGTATATTTTTAACGATAGATTACAATTAGCCGTACGAAAAAAGAATTGGAAGTTAATTAAGAGTCTTAAGGGGGTTGAGTTGTTTAATCTTGAGAATGATAGTTTTGAGAAAAATAATTTGATTCAGGAATGGGAAAGTTATCCTGAGGAGGATAAAAAAATTATAAAAGAATTGCTTGAATCTATAAAAAATTAATTATGAAGGTCAAGGGTGTACTATCTGCTACTGTTTTTTTGGTTGTATTAGTAATTGGCGTAGTTTTTGTTAATTCTAGAATTAGTCAAAATATTGATACTGATAAAGAGCTTTGTGGTGGTAAGAAATGCAATGTGGTTCTTATATATGTTGATACTCTATCTGCTCAACATTTAAGTGGAAACGGATATTTTAGGCAAACATCTCCGTTTATTGATGAGTTTTTTCTAAATCAAGGATTAGTATTTAAAAACGCGACTAGTAATGGTACTTGGACTGTGCCGTCTTTTGCATCGATGTTTAAATCAAAACTTCCTTCTGAAATTACGGTAAATGAAATGATAAATAGTAGTGATAATGGCGATTTTGTTGATTATCTAAGAGAAGCCGGAATAGAAGTGAAAGCAGTACTTAGGAATCAGCCTACAACTGTTGACCAGTCTATTGACCCAAGGTTTAAACAGGATGAAATAATTCAAGCTTCAAGAGGTCATGCATTTGAGAAGTCGGCTGAGTGGATCAATAAAAGAGCTAGTTCAGAAAACGAAAAGCCGTTTTTTTTGATGGTGCATAGTTGGGATGTTCATCATCCATTTGATCCTCCTGAATCATATCAAAATTTGTTTACGGATAAGCCAAGCTACAAGGGTCCGATGGGTTTAGAAGAATTCCAACCATTGAGGAGAGTTCCAATTGAACAGTGGCAGGATAAGTTGGACAGCGTAAAGTTACAGTACGATCAAGGTATTAGAAAAACTGATGATTATTTGAAGAATTTTATAGAGAGTTTTCCTCAAGAACTTGCTAGTGACACGGTTTTTATCTTAACCGCTGATCACGGTGAGGGGTTTGCGCAGCACGATAATTTTGTTGGACATGCATTCGCACCTTATCAAGAAATTATTCACGTACCACTGTCGATTAATTTGCCAAGGGATGATAAAAAGATTGAAATTAACAATCGTGTGTCTCTAATTGACTTAGCGCCAACAATTTTAGATATTTATGGGGTTAAAAAACCGGATTTATATCGCGGGCAAAGTTTACTTTCCGCTAGTGAAAAAGATAAAGAGCGATTTGTGAAATCGGAGTTTGGGCAATCATTATGGTTAACTAATTTTAAGGGTCTGTATCCTGAAAATGAGGGTGTAGGAGTGCCAATTATGACAACAGATATGGTTGGTGGTAGTTATGGAAAATGGAAAGTAATGAATTTTGAGGGTAGGGATATTGAACTATTTAATTTAGAAAATGATCCTTTAGAGCAGAAAAATATTATAAATGATGTGGATAGCTTGCCTAGCGAGGATAAGGAACAAATTAAATTTATTTTTGACGAGTTGGGAATTAAATATTAGTAAGTAGATAGGAAATTCGCTATAATTCGCCAAATTTAATAAGACAAATTTATACTCAAAATGAAAAAAGTCGCGCTTGGATTATCTGGTGGCGTTGATTCGGCTGTAGCAGCTTACCTTCTAAAGAAAGAAGGATATTTTGTGACGGGAATTTTTATGAAAAACTGGACTGGGAGTGATAGATTTCCATGTAACTGGGAAAAAGATAGAGAAGATGCAATTAAGGTTGCGGCAACCTTGGGAGTTGAGTTTGAAACTTGGGATTTTGAAAAGGAATATCGAGAAAAAGTCGTTGGTTATTTTTTTAATGAATATAAGAAAGGTAGAACACCTAATCCCGATGTAATGTGTAATAGGGAAATAAAGTTTGGCCTGTTTTACGAACGAGCGATAAGTTCTGGGTATGATTTTGTGGCTACAGGGCATTATGCCAGAGTCGACCACGAGAACGATGATCGGTTGCTAAAAGGAATCGACCCAAGTAAGGATCAGTCCTATTTTTTAAGCGGACTTACGAGGTCCAAGTTGAAAAAAATATTTCTTCCTATAGGGCAATACAAGAAAAGTGAAATAAGAAAAATTGCCGATCAAATTGGATTACCTAATTCCAAAAAACCTGATTCTCAAGGGATTTGTTTTATTGGACAGGTAAATATTAAAGATTTTTTGTCGAGTCAAATTGATTTTCATAAAGGTAATGTTGTTGATACTGAAGGTAATATTGTAGGAAAACACGATGGGGTTGAATTTTATACAGTTGGTCAAAGACATGGATTATCAATACCAAATAGGTTGCCATATTATGTAGCTGGTAAGGATTTGAAAAAAAATATTGTATTTGTTTCTTTGGGTAACGAAAATGAGAATTTGTATGGTAGTAAGGCTGAAACTGGAGAAATAGTATGGGTAGATGAGAGGAAAAGAGAAAGTTTTGTTGGGGAGGCAGTTATTAGATATCATCACAAGCCTGTTGGTGTTGAGTTGAAGAAAAATACTCAATCAAAAGGATACTCTGTTAAATTTGATGTAGCTCAAAGGGCTGTTACTGTTGGGCAGGCAATTGTATTGTATTTGGGCGACGAACTTATTGGTGGAGGTTTTATTGAAAACTAAGGGTTACTAACCCAATAGTTGTAGAGTGGAGCACTGCCACATCCTGGTAGCGAAACTGTTTCTGGGGTTTTGGAAGCGCTGACAGCTAAACCAATTGATGGGTCTGTTTTGTCTCCAGCTGCAGCGTCTGAAGTGTTCTCAAGCTTAGCAAAAAGAGTGTATTGATAGGCTTTTGTCGATCCAGCAAGTACGCGTACTCCATAGTAATACCTTTGACATACACCGTTTGCTGTTTGGGGGTCAACTGGCAGATCAGTAGTAAAGTTGTTAGGAGAGACGGTAAGAGCACTCCAACTACTAGGAACTTGATAATAGTTAGTTCCAACAACACAAGCTCCTGTGCCGGCCGCTGTTGCGCAGGGGTATGATCCGTTTTTATTAAAATATTGTTCGAGAGATAATCTGATTGTATTAAGGTCGGATTTGCGCGAGGTATCTCTGCCTTTTATTTGTGCACTAGAAAATGATGTAACACCGATGCCTGTAAGTATTCCAATTATTGTAATAACAACTAGAAGCTCGATGAGCGTAAACCCTGCGGGTTTCACTTGCATCCTACGGCTGTAAAGCGGGAATTTGTTGCGATTTATTTTAGGCATTAAGTTTATTCTACAGTTAATTGGTTAAAAGTTCACGGTTGTTTTTGTGTGTAAGAAGCGGTGCCGGCTGGACACATTTGAGAGGGTAGTGTGAGAAGATCAGGATTATTTGGATCGCTATTATTTGTAG